>DATJWJ010000093.1:0-3255 GCA_035501355.1 Bryobacteraceae bacterium
GAAGAGCGCGACCGCTATCACCGCTCCAGAACTGAACCCGAGCATCAGGTGAAGGCGATCGCGAAACCTGAAGGCCGTCATACCTCCCAACCCCGTGGAACAAAGCGTAATGGAGGTGAGAATTATCGGCGTGAACTGTATCAGGGGGCGCGTCATCGTGGTTTCAGCGCCAGGCAATTGTCGTCGAATCCACTGACAAGCAATCACCAGGCGTAAGTCGTTTCACATCTGACCACGCAGGCGTGTGCATAAACGAAAGTGCCGCGGAACTTTGTCGCGAATTGCTCGCCTGCTTCGGCCAACGTGAAGCACTGGACCGGTTCGAAGCCACTTCAAAAGCTTCTCAATTACGGCGACGTAAGGAGGCGGGGCGCCGGAATCATTTAGCGTTTCGTGCGGGTTGATCATTGGCGCTCACACCCTCGTAATGATAATAATATCTCAATATCGCTTAGGTGGGAAAAGGCGATGCTCGAGTGGCTGATTATCGGTGGGGGAGTGCAAGGCACTTTCACTTCTCATTATCTGACGGCGGCGGCCGGGGTCCCTCGCGAGCGGCTGCGGGTGCTCGATCCGGAGCCGGAACCGCTCGCGCGCTGGTACCATTGCTGCGCGAATACCGGCATGAGGTTCATGCGCTCGCCCGACGTGCATCATCTGGACCTCAATCCTATGGACCTTCGCGAGTACTGCTTCGCTACCATGAAGGAGCCATGTGCCGCGCTGATGGAGCCATACAGCCGTCCGTCATTAGCGCTGTTTCGCGAACATACCGCCCAGGTTATCGCGAGGCATCGATTACACGAACTGCGGTTGGCCGGGCGCGCGTCTGGAGTCGGTTTCGATAGTGGGCACGTTACGGTGGAGACAGATCAAGGCCGCATTGCCACGAAACGGATAGTGCTAGCTATCGGCGCGAGCGATCATCCGCATTGGCCTGAATGGGCGCGGGACTTGCGGGCGGCCGGAGCGCGCATAGATCATGTTTTCAGTCGCACCTTCGAGTTGCACGGCTTGCCGGACTGGGAGCACGCCGCAGTGATCGGCGGCGGCATCACCTCCGCGCCACTCCGGAGAGAACCGATGCGCTAACCCCACTTGACGAAGGCATCGCAGCCTGTCAAGAAAACGATATTGAGAATCCAATATCGTTAGGGGGAGTCATGGCTTCAGTTCGTTTCCTGTCAGGTACTAGTGCGGCGCTGGGCGGCATCTTCTGGATGTGGGCCGCCCTCAGCGGATGCGGTGGATCGTCCGGGTCGGCGCCGCCGACCAGCTCCAGCACCTTAATCGTAGCCAATCAGGATGCCGACAGTGATCCGAACCTTCCATCGATCGGCTTCTTCTCGCCCTCGGCCAACGCCAATGCGCATCCAAAAAGATTGCTGGCAGGCGATCAGACGGGCCTGGACAACGGCAACGCCGCAGCCGCGGTAGTCAGCAACGGGCAGCTTTACGTGTCCAACCCGACGAACGGGAACATCACCATCTATCCCGTGAAAGCCAACGGCAATATCCCGCCCACGGCAACTCTCGGGGGAGCCGCGACGATGATTACTTTTCCCGCCGGTCTGGCGGTGGATGCCGCGGGCCGGATCTACGTTGCCGATGAAGGGCCGGACGGTGGTGGGCCGGGATCGATTCTGGTATTTGCTGCCGGCGCGAGCGGCAACGTGGCGCCGCTGGCTGCGATCACGCCTACCACGACACCGTTGACGACGCCGGTGGGAGTCACGGTCGCGTCCAACGGCGACATCTGGGTCGCCAATTTCGGCGGCGCCAGCGTCATGAAGTTCACCGCGGGATCGAACGGAGACGTTCCGGCCGCCGCGACTCTAGCCGGCGCAAATACGATGATCAATGTACCATCGTACGTCGCGATCGACTCGGCGGGGAATCTCTACGTCAGTAATGACGGATCCGCTTTCACTCCCCCGACTACGGATGCGATTTTGGTCTTTCCGCCCGGCAGCGATGGCAACGTCGCGCCGTCCAGCACCATCAGCGGTTCGAACACTCAACTGGACCTGCCCACGGGGCTCGTCTTCGACACCAAGGGCGATCTGTTCGTCGCGAACTACAGTAATCCGAGCGCGCCGGATGACCCGGGCCCGAGCCTGGTCGCGTTCGGGCCGGGCAGGTCGGGAAATATCTTTCCGCTCAGGTTTATCAGCGGAGTGTCAACACACCTGAGCCGGCCAGCCGGAATGTTCTTCGTTCCATAAACATTGCCGAGTGCTTACAAGGCGCTGGGAATCACGGCGCCGGGATCGGACTACCGGCGGGAGTGGGACACGGTGCGGTCCCTCGCCGCTCGGGCGCCGGGCGTGATTGCCGAAGAAATAAGACAAGTACACGTAAGCGTTACGCGCGACGCGTTCGAGATCGCTGAGAGCGGCTGGGTCGTCACACGCTTTCTTCACACCCTCGAACCCGGTTCTCACACATTTCAGCTGAGCTTTGCCTTCTCGCGCGGCTCAAAAGCCAAGCTGCATCTGGCGGGCTTCGATGACCCTATGACGATCGCCGTGCCATCCGCGCTTCACCCGGTTTAGATGCTCATTGCAGCAATTCGCTTTGCACACTTCGCATTTGCCGCTGGCCAACTGGCCGCATTTTGGATCGTCGCAGGTGTCGAATGGATACCAACCGCATAGTGGGCACGTGTGGCCCTTTTTGCCGAGAGCTGGCCGTACCATCCTGCGGCAATTGGAGCATTTGAAGCGCTTCACGACTTCGACCGCGCTACCCTTGACGACGCCAGACCGCTCTTCCCATCTTGAGATCGCTGTCAAGGCAACATAACGTCGTCTTGAAGGAGATCGCGCGATCACGGCTGATACGGCCTTGCGGTTGGGGCGCTATTTCGGCGTGAATCCGCAGTTCTGGCTGAACTTACAGAGCAGTTACGATGTGCGCGTCGCGGTCAGGGAACATATGGGACAGATCGACCGGGACGTTCAGCCGCGCGCGGAGTAGGGTGGCGGGCTGCCCGTTTGGCCCTGATGTGAATTGAAGTACTACTTCGACAATGAACAGCCGCCGGCCGTCGTCACCATGGCGATGCGATGGTCGCGATACTAGCCCAGCGCACAGGCTTTTCGGTGTGGACCTACGATCATCATTTCGATGTGATGCGCGTGCCGGTATGGCGCTGACCATAGGCTATCGGCAGAGATGCCGACCCGAGCACTTTATACTTCATAACCTCCTTATCCCAGGCGTGGATCGTTCAAATGTTTCGAAAGCTATTGC
>DATJWJ010000094.1:0-6687 GCA_035501355.1 Bryobacteraceae bacterium
GAAATACGACGATGCGATCGCGAACTTCAAGCAGGCCCTGGCGCTCTCTCCCACCGCCGGGACTTGGCTGCGGTTGGGCCAAGCCTACGAAGACGCCAACAAATTCGATGACGCCACCGATGCGTTCGATAAGGCCGGCGCTATGCCAAACGCCACCGCCCAGATCAAAAGCATCGCCGCAAACAAAAAGGCCGAAGTAGCCAAGCTGAAGGCGGCTGGTGCGAAACCGGCGACCGGCGCACCAGCGTCAGCGGCGCCCGGCGCTCCGCAACCGGTACCTATCCAGCATTAAGACATGGATTCTTGAGCCATGAGCGCGGAGCAGCCGGCGCTGGAGGAACTCCTCGGCCATCGCTTCGTGCGTCCGGAACTGCTCCAACGCGCTCTCACGCACCGCTCTTCCATCTACGAGAAAAATTCCCAAGTCGCCTTCGCCGATAACGAACAGCTCGAATTCCTGGGCGATGCCATTCTCGGTTTTCTGGTCAGCGATATGCTGCTCGAGCGCTGCCCCGATTTTCCAGAAGGGCGGCTCTCCAAGGTCAAGGCGCATCTGGTTAGTGCTTTGCATCTGCACACCGTTGCGTTAAAAATCGGCTTGGGAAGCCATCTTCGGCTGGGACGGGGCGAGGAGCTGAGTGGCGGCCGCGAGAAGAAGGCTCTGCTTGCCAATGCGGTGGAGGCCGTCATCGCGGCCGTGTATCTGGATGGCGGTATCGAACCGGCTCGCCAGTTCGTGGGCCGCTACGTCCTCGGCACGGCCGAAGTTCCGGAGGCCGGCTTGGAGGTGACCGATTACAAGAGCGCTCTGCAGGAAAGAGCGCAAGCTCTGAAACTGCCGCAACCCCGCTACTCCATCGTCGCCGAGCACGGTCCCGAACACGCCAAGACGTTTCTGGTGGAAGTGCGGGTGGGACGCGATTGGTCCAGCCGCGCCGAGGGGCTCTCCAAGAAGAGCGCGAGCCAGAAAGCCGCGCAGCGCGTGCTCGAGCAACTGAATGAGCGCTGATCGCCGTCCTAGTGCTTGGCCGAATCGCCGGGCTTGGCGGAACCGGCCGGCTTGGCAGGCTCGGGCCCCTTGGAAGCCGCGGCCGGTGCGGGACGGTCCGGTTCGCCCTTCACACCGGTTTGGTTGAGGATGATAATGTCCACGCGCCGATTCTTCTGCCGGCCTTCCTCGGTCTGGTTGTCGTCCACCGGCGCCGTATCGGCATAGCCGGCGATCGACAGACGGTCTTTGGACACGTCCATGCTGGTGAGCAACTCCAGCAAAGCGATGCTGCGCGCCGCCGAGAGTTCCCAATTGCTTCGAAAATGCGCGTTGTGGATGGGCACCGCATCGGTGTGGCCTTCCAACCGCACCGGATTGGGGATCTGATTGACCGCCACGGCGATTTTCCGGATGGTCTTAACGGTATCGGGCGCAATCACATCTTCGCCGGAGGGGAACAGCGCGGCTTGCGTGAAGCTGATGGTTAGCCCGCGCGCGCCCATGCTGAGCTGCAGCTTGCCGCTCTTGATTTCCTGCTCTAGTTCCTTGGACAGCACGGTGAGTGAAGGGAGCAGCTCGGCGACTTGCGCGTTGGAAGGCTCGGGAGTGCGCTTGGTGGGGACCGTGCTCGCGACTGCCCCGCCCGGCCCCCGGCGTTGTGCATTGCCTTGCCCCTTGTTGTCGATGGCGCCGCCTAGAATCACGCTCACAACGCTTTTGAACGACTCGCCTTCCAGCGCTTTTTTCACCGAGTCGGAAACTTGCTGCGCCTTAGCCTTATCGGTTTGCGAGGTGGCGAACATCACTACGAAGAATGCAAACAGCAAGGTGATAAAGTCGGCATAGGAGACCAGCCAGCGCTCGTGATTCTCGTGTTCTTCGTGTTTTTTGCGCGCCATGATTCTTAGCTCTTAACCGGGGCCGCGGCGGGAGCGGCGGCGGCCGGCTTCTTCTCCTTCTGCTTGGCCTTGGCGTCTTTGGCTTCGGCTTTCTGCTCGTGCCGGTAGGCATCCAGCTTGCTGCGAATCAGCTTGGGATTTAAGCCTTCCACGATAGCCACCACGCCCTCCAGCTTTAGCTGCTTGAGTTCGGTGTCGCGCTCAATCCGGGCTTTGATTTTATTGGCGGCCGGCAGCAGGAAGATGTTGGCCAGCCCCACCCCGTATACCGTGGCCACGAAGGCTACCGCAATGCCGTGGCCAACCTCCTCTATATTGGCCAGGTTCTTCATCACCTGGATGAGCCCCATCACGGCCCCAATGATTCCGATCGTGGGCGAGTAGCCGCCCGCGGCTTCGAATACTTTGGCTTCCGCCACCGCGCGGCCGTCGACCATGTCAATTTCCAGTTGCATCATATTGCGCAATTCCTGCAGGTCGGTGCCGTCGACGGCCAGCGTGAGCGCTTTGCGCAAGAACGGATCCGGAATTGCCAGCGCTTCGTTTTCGAGCGACACCAGCCCGTTCTTGCGCGCTTTGGTGGCGTAGACGATCAATTCTTCGATGGCCGCGTCGGGCGGCTGCGTCTTGTCGAGGAACACATGCACCAGCTTTACTGCCGCGCCTTTCAGGACGTTAAGCGGCGTGCTCACCATGACGGCGCCGAAGGTCCCGCCCAGCACAATGAAGGCGGCCGTGATCTGCGAGACGTCCTTGATGCGGCCGCCCTCCATGACCAGACCTCCCAGGATGCCGCCAAAAGCCACCAGGATTCCGGCGAGAGTCGCGAAGTCGGGCCGGGAGCCCGCGACTTTCTTCGGCTCAGGAGGCTTGTTCGGCTGAGGTTTGTTCGGCGCAGGTGCGGCTTTGGCTGGTTCGGCCATAGCAGCTAGCTTTGCTCGTCCTCCTGTTCTGAGATTTGGCTGTCGCCTGTGCCCACAACTTCAGGGAGCCGCGCGATGGCACGCCGGAACTCGATCACTTTGTCAATTACCTCATCGGCCGATTCCATCACCATGAACTTCTGCCCGTTCGTCATGGCGATCACCGTGTCCGGCGTGGTTTCGACATGCTCAATTAGATCCGCATTCAGCACCAAGGGAACGCGATTGATGCGGGTGAGACGGATCATGTGGTTATCCGTCTTGCTTATCGGTCAGCGATAAAGATGTATGAGACTAGGAGGCGCGGCGTACTAATCCAGCAGCGCGAGGATCTCTTTTAGCTCTTTGCGGATCTCTTCCAGCGCCGCATTGGGATTGCGGAACAAGTCGCCTTGATGATTGCCAGCCGCGGCGGATTTCGTCATGCCTTCCGGCGCTTTCGGCGCGCTTTCCCGGCTGCGTGACTCCAGATACTTGCGCGCGCCTTCGATGGTGTAGCGCTTCTCATACAGCAGCCGTTTGATTTCCAGAACCAGCTCGACGTCCTTCCGCCGATACAGGCGATGGCCTTTGCCCGATTTCTTGGGGCCTAGCGAGGAGAACTCCGTCTCCCAAAAGCGCAACACGTAGGGCTTGATACCGGCCAGCCGGCTCACCTCGCCGATCCGGAAATACAGCTTATCGGGAATCTCGGGGCGTTCCCCGCTGAGTGCATGCTCAGGCATACTTGTGGACATTCTACCACCGGGGAGCGCGATTTCCGCAGCTATTTTCGGCTATACACTGGAGACTACGAAGCGCCAAAAAAAAGAGCGGCCGAGAGAGCCCGAACGGCATCCCGGGATTCTGGCCGGCGTGCATCCAGTACGCGAGGCTTTGCGCGCTGGACGGCCGCTGGACCGGATTCTCATAGCGCGCGGTGCCGGCGGGCCGCGCTTGCAGGAGATCATCGATGCGGCGCGCGAGCGATCCATTCCAGTGCGCTTCGAGCCGCGCGAGGCGCTGGACCGCGCTTCCAACAACGCCACGCATCAAGGTGTAGTGGCGTTCGGCGCCGCGCGGCAGTATGCCGACCTGGAGCAGATTCTAAGCGCCACGCCGCAGCTTGTCGTAGTGCTGGACGGAGTCGAGGATCCCCACAATCTGGGCGCCATTATCCGCTCCGCGCATGCCGCGGGCGCGGCCGCCGTGCTGATTCCCGAACGCCGTGCGGCGCCGGTAACCGAAACAGTGGCCAAGGCCGCGGCGGGAGCGCTGGAGCATCTCCCGGTGGTGCGCATCGGCAACGTCAGCCAGACCCTCGAGGAATTGAAGCGCCGCGGCTTCTGGATTTATGGATTGGACGAGCGCGCCCGCGACCTCTATAGCGAAACGGATTTCGCCCGCCCCACCGCATTCGTGCTGGGCGCCGAAGGGCAAGGGCTGCATCAACTGGTGAAGCAGCATTGCGACGCGCTAGTCCGGATTCCAATGGCCGGCGCCATCGCCTCGCTCAATGTTTCGGTGGCGGCCGGGATCGTGCTGTTTGAATGGCGCCGGCGAAACGGTGTTGCCTAAGCGGTCAGCTCTAGGCCCGGGGCATTTCCGCCCAGAACTTCCGAATCTCGCTGCGCGGATCGTTTTCCACCCGGACTTCTTTGTCGAAAATCATGGTGGCGCGCGTCTGCGCATCGTACGCCGGCCAGTTAGGAATCTTGGAATTGTTCGGATTGGCGTTCTTCGCCATGCTGACCCAGGTGTTGGCAAAGCGCGACCACAGCGCGCGCTCCTGCTCGGAACCCGTGCCTCCGACGCCGTCGCGATAGTTGTTGAACGTCGCCGCGACGTCGGTGCCGTGCACCGCTCCGAACTTCCCGCCGAAACCGGCGCTGGCGAACTCCCACAGATACATGTAAGCCGGCGCCTTGCCGAGCGCCGCCTTGCGTTCGGCCTGCAGCATGGCGCTGCGGCGCGCCGTGGAATCGGTTGCGATCTGCGCCTGAATCAGGAACGGCGATTTATCCGGATAGCGGTTGCGATACATCGCCAGCATCTCTTCAGCTTTCGCGCCATAACGCTGGTTCATCATGGTGCGCAGGCCTTCTTCGGTCAGATCGAAGTTGGTCAAACGCAACGCCGCGTCTTCCAGAGTATTCGAAATGATCACCGGCACCTCGGCCGATTCGGGCGGCGCGGTGGGGTCGAAGGGATGATGCGGCAAAATGGTCCCGTCCACCACCGGCGTGAACGCGGCCGAGGGGCCGAGCGAAGTCTGCGCCTCTAAAATCTGCTGCCACGGGACTTTCTGGATGGCTGCAATGTTGCCTTTGTCGATGCCGAGCTTGGCCAGCAGCAGTTCAGCCGACTTGGTGCCCTGCTCGCGCGTGGCCGAGCGGATGGTGGATCCGCTTTGGATGCCCGCGGCGTGGAACAAGCCTTTGGCCGACGGAATCGCCAGCATGGTGGACGTCTTAGCGCCGCCGCCGGATTGTCCGAAGATCATGACCTTGGCCGGATCGCCGCCGAAGTTCTCGATGTTGTCGCGGACCCACTCCAGCGATGCCACCAGGTCCATCATGCCGACCACGCCTGCATGCGCGAACTCGGCCGGAGCGCCCAGATCGGCCAGGTGCAAATAACCGAAGCTCGCCAGCCTGTGATTTACGTTGACCACCACCACGTCGCCCAAACGCGCCAGTTGCGTGCCGTCGTACTGCGGCCCGTTGCCGGAGCCGGTCGCGAATCCGCCGCCGTGGAATGAAACCAGCACGGCGCGCTTGGCGCCATCCTTGATTCCCGGTGTCCAGATGTTCAAAGTGAGGACATCCTCGCCCATGCCCGTGCCGTAGTGCAGGTCCCACTGGATCAATTCACCGTAGTCGCTGGTGGGAGACGAGATGGTCTGCGGAGAGATCTGGCCGTAGGCCAGGCATTCACGCACGCCGATCCAGTCAGCGGGTTTTTGCGGCGGCAGGTAGCGATTCTTGCCGCTGGTGGAAGCGCCGTAGGGAACGCCCTTGAATTCTTTGATTCCGGCGTTCGCCATGCCTTGGATTTTGCCGTACTGCGTCTCGGCGGTGAAAAATAGTTCGCTGTTGCGCGACCCGGACGCGGTACGCCCTGCGCGCTCCGATTGCGCCCAGCTATTGTTGGCGATCGCGTAGCCCGCACCCAGCGCGGCGAGAAATGAACGTCGATTGGTCATGCCGGAATCCTTTCGATTTCGAGATTGGCTCCTAATTTGGAAGTATACTGCCGGCGGAACTCGGATATTTCATGCCCAGATCTGTCACAGTTAAAAATCTCAATAGCCCGATGCGGAAGGTAAATTGCACAGCTTCGCCCAGGAGGTACACATGCCCGAAAAGAAAACACTGGAGCGAGCCCGCAAGGATGCGCGGGAAGGCAAGTCGGCCAGCACGCAGGCCGGAGAATTCGTTCGCGAAGAAATGGACCACATTCGGGAAGGCAAGCACGGGGCTCGCTCTACCAAACAGGCCATCGCTATTGGGTTATCCAAGGCTCGCCGAGCCGGGGTGAAACTGAAGCCGCCGAGCAAGGGCAAAGCTTCGTCAACAACACGCAGCAGAGCCTCGCGCGACTATGCCAAGGGGCAGAAATCGCATGGCCGCCGAAAGCCCTCTCGCACCCGGTCGCGAGCCATTAGCCGAGTCCTTCGGGAAGAAGGCCACTCGGCTGCATCGCACCGTGCACTTTCTCGCCATGCGCATTCGAGCGCGCGTCAACGCACCGCAGCCAGCCGGAGCCGCGCGGCCAAGAAGGCCGCCCGCACCAAAGGCCCAGCCGAGCGACGAAGCGCAGCCCGAAAAGCGGCCCGCACCCGAGCGCGCAACCGATCGTAAGCGCGCCAGCCGCCAAGTACTATTTACCGTCG
>DATJWJ010000095.1:0-27077 GCA_035501355.1 Bryobacteraceae bacterium
CACTTCCAAGTCCGGCCTGCTCCATGTTACCCCGCTGATCACAATTGAGCGTGTGCCCTCATCCAATTGAATCGATTCGCCGGGCTGCAAGACGGTCCAGCCAGCGGCTTTGGCCATCTCATCTAGCATGGGGATCCTCGATTCCTGGTCGAGCAGGGAATCGAAGATCAGGGCGAATCGTGGCACTTCAGGTTCATGATGATGACCGGTCGTGCAGAGTTTCGTAGAACCGCAGTCCCGATTACGGTTTCGGTGACGTGCTCGCCTGGGGCCGGTCAACGAATGTTTAGTTGCACCACCTCCGAGTGGGGCACAGCCGCGGCCGCGCTTCGGTCCGGCGGCGTCTACCGTTGGTCCGAACGGTGTCCCACCAGCGTATCCAGCCGAGCGACTACTTCTTCCAACGCCTTGGATTCACTGCTCAGGCGTTCTCCCACCACAGTCCCTTGCTGCGCGTTGGCGGCTGTTTTCTCCGTCAGTGATTGCATCTGGAGCAGAGCGTTGCCGATCTCCTGCATGGCCCGCGCCTGCTCCTGGCTGCCAGTCTGAACCTGATCGGCCAGCGTCGTGACGGACTCGGTTGCCTGCGACATGGAATGGATGCGCTCGGTCAGTTGATCCAGCCGGGCCTGGCCCTCTTTGGAGCGCTCCAGCGATTCGCCGATCAGCCCCGCAGTGTCCCTGGCCGCGCCGGCGCAGCGTTGGGCCAGAGTACGGACCTCGTCGGCCACCACCGCGAATCCCTTGCCGCTTTCTCCCGCGCGCGCCGCTTCCACGGCTGCATTGAGCGCCAGCAGATTGGTTTGGAAGGCGATTTCGTCAATCACCTGGATGATCTTCGAAATCCGTTCGCTGGAACGGCCGATTTCCGTCATCGCAGCCATGGTTTGGTCCAGCACCTGGTTGGTATCCGTCATTTGCTGGCGGACTTGCTGCAGCACCGCGGTTGTCTTGGCCGCGAAGCCGGCGTTCTGATGCGCGGTTGCATTCACCTCTTCGCTGGAAGCGGAGGTCTGCTGGATGGCCGCGGCTTGGGAGGAGGCTCCCTCTTCCAGCGCGTGACTGGCGGCGCGCAGTTCTTCCGCGTCGGACGAGACCCGGTGTGCGCCCTGGTTCAAGTCGCGCACGGCGCTGCGCAAGAGGCGATTGATGTTGCGGATCGCCAGCACCAGCACCAGGCCGCATAACAAGCTGGCGCCAATCAATACCAACGTGGTCAGCTTCGAACGTTGGACGCTCTTTTCAGCGCCTGCACGGGAAGAAGCTCGCAATGCCTCCTGTTGATTGGTGAGCGCCGCGGCGGCCTTGTTCACGCGATCCAGCAGGGGCTGCATGCGATCCGTCACCAGCGCGTGCCCTCCGGCGAAGTCACCGCGCCCCACGTCCTGCAAGTATTGTTCGAACACCTGGCTCCAGTCGCCGATGGCCGCTCGAATGTCTTCGGCGGCCGCGCGGCTGGCGTCCTGATTGAGAAGCGGCACCAGTTGGTTGCTGCTGGCCATCGCGCGATCCGCGGCTTTGGCGAACTCCTGGCGATGCTCGTCGGCCGAACCGAACGCATGGCAAGATGCGCAATCACCCAAGCCTCGCAGGGACGTAAGCTGGGAGCTGTTTACCTGCAAAACATTTCCCAGTGCGTAGGAAAATTGCGTCTTGGTGGACAGCTCTTTCATCTCCTGGAGGTTCAGCTTGATCTCACCGATCAGATGAATCACCTTGGCGTCTTCATTGACCGCCACGGCCAGGTTGCCGCCCAGCCTGCTTACGGTGGCCAGCGATGAATAACTGAGCAATAGCGCCAGGCCCAAGACCACGCCAAAGCTGGCGGTCAGCTTCTGGCCGATCGTCAAGCGTTTGTACATACCCACCTCCGGCGAGTCGTCTCTCTGATTTGCTTATCGGACTCTGGCGACAAATAAGAGTGGGAATCGTCCCAGAAGGCCGATCGGGTACCCCGCCGCGCCGATGGTAATCTGAAGATAACAGGCGGCTCGCTTGCTGGAAACAGCTCTGCTCAGTTTTTTGATTGGAACTCAGGTCGCGGCGCAAGCTCTGCCGGCTTATCGCACCGAGCGCAAGCCAGTCGGCGATGGCGCGGAACTGATTACTGTCTTTGGCCGTTCAAGGCCTCTGGAGCCCGCCGCACCCGCGCAGGAGATCCCTTTGGTCAGCGTGCTGCGCGACACTTTAGGCTCATCCGATCCAGATAGCGCGCGCTTGCGATATGTCTGGGTCCTCACCAGCACTAAGCCCACGCTGGTGCAGCGCACCGCCTCGGCTCTGTCTTTTGTATGGTTCCGCACCGGCGGAAAGGAGCACGCCGACCAGGTTCCGGCGCCTGTCTTAGACCTGGCCTCGCCCGCCCGATCCGTATGGAGCAACCTGGCGGGCAACAGCCTGCAGGCACTGCAGCTCGACAGCCGAGGCGCTCCCATTCGTTCTTCCACCCGCAGCTATCGTGGAAATTTCAACGACTACCGCCAGCTTCAGGTCTTTCGCGCTCTGGGAGCGCTGGATGCTCTGGAACGTGAGCCGGATCCTCAGACCGTCTGGCCGGCAACGGAGCTGCACAATGTCTATTCGCGCTTGAGTCTCTCCAATCGCACCTTCGGCGGTTTGGTTCGCGAGGAAAATCTAGGGAGGGTCTACGGCAAGGAAACCAGCCGTCGCGCGGAGATTCGCGGCCACGACTGGGAGCTGCTTCGGCAGCGCGCGGAAGCCAACGGGCTCTATTTCGATCCTCTGACGCTGGCCGGTCAAACTCCCACCCAAGCCCTGCTGTGGGTCGCGCGTAAAGACCTCAACCGCGCCCAACCGCACGCTTTCGACCGGCAGTTTCTGGGAATCGCCAATCCTTGGACCGACCAACGGCTTTTGCATTGGGCCGGCTACAGCGAGATGCGTTACTTCGACGCCGACAATCGCCCGGTTTCCGCCGGCACGCCCGGCGCCCAAGCGCTCGAACTGATTCCTCTGGCGCTCTACAGCTTGGATTATCCGCGCGTGCCGCTGCTGCTGGTGGACTTTCGCAGCAGCCTTACCGCCAAGAAACGCGAATTGGTCCAGCATGGCGCGAACACGATTCTTACGGGCTTTCTCGGCATCACCAGTTTCGGAAATTGGTCTTTTCTCGCGGCCAATTCCGCCTGGACCTTCGTGCGGGGAAGGCAGGGGGCGCCCACCGTCCGTTCCGAGCGTCTACGCTCGTATTCGGAAGCGCGCGAGTTTCTGGCCGAGTACACCCAGCTCGCTCCCGAGCTTCAGGCCGAGTTGCTGCATCGTCTGGATCACCTGGCGCTCGATCCGCTGGAGAACGGCTTGGATACCGAAGCGCGCGTAGCCAGAGAACAGTTCGCGGCCTTGATGCAATACGCCCAGTCGCCGGATGGCTTAGCGGCCAAGCTGGAAAGCGACCGGCAAAAAGAATTGGAAGCATACACGCGGCCGCGCGCGATCCGGTTCCTGATGGCCGGCGCCCGGTTATTGCGAATCGGGTTGCCCGAAAACTCCGCCGAGGCCCGCGCCGTGCGCCACTCCCAGTTGGAAGCGCGAAGGGAGGCAGCCGCGCAGGTCCGTTATCTCAAGCAACTTCTGGCCTCCAGCCCCCGTCCTGAAGTGGTCGAGGATTCCGCGCAGATTCGTTATGCGATTGAGAGGCTCTCCGCGGATCGTTTCACGCCTCCGAACGCATCCCGTTTGATCGCTCAGGTCTTTGAGCGCTCGCTCAGCTTCGACGTTCGGATGGCGTGTCTTGAGAGCCTTCGCCGCCTGGACGACACGGAGGCCAGGATAGAGCTGTTGCGTCTCGCCGAGGATCCCCGTCAGAGCGATTTCTGGCGCGCTGCCACGCTGGCCCCCAAAACCGATCCCGAGCCGGCGGCGACAGGCTCCGGTCAATTCTAATGCTTCTAGCCGCTTCCCGCCGGGCGGCTCTGCTCTGGCTGTTGAGCAGCCCCTTGACCGCCCAGGTCCAGCGTGTCGTGATCCTCAAGGTGGATGGCCTGCCTGCCGCGGCGCTGGAGCGCGAGCTCGAGCGCGTGGATCCGGCTACGCACAAAAGCGGCCTGCCTTGGATCGATCACGTCTTCCGCCAAGGCGGCGCCCGCGTGCCGAATTTCTACGTCCGCGCCATCAGCCTCTCGGCGCCTTCCTGGTCGTTGCTCGACACCGGCCAGCATCTCCAAATACGAGGCAACGCCGAGTTCGACCGCTACACTGGCCGCGTTTACGATTACCTCAACTTTTTCCCGTTCTATGTCGGGTACGCTCTCTCGCACAAGGTGGACATGCCGGGCGTCGAAGTATTGGACGATCTCAAGATTCCACTGCTGATCGATCGCTTCCCCTACACCGACGTGTATCAGGGGCCGCAGCTTTATCAGCGCGGCGTTCGCTGGAAAAGCCTGCAAAATGGGCTCACGCATCGTTTCTCGCACTCGCTGCGCGAGCTCTTGGATGAATGGACCATCGGCTTTGAAATCGGCGACAGCGTCGAACAACAAACCGAACGCGAGCTGATCCAAAAGCTGGCCGATCCCGGCGTGCGCTACCTGGACTACTTTACAGGCGACTACGATCACGTCGCTCACAGCAGTCCGGATCCGGCGGTGCAGCGGCTTGCCTTGCAGCGCATCGACGCGCTGGTAGGCCGTATTTGGACGGCGATCGAAGCCAGCCCTTTGGCCGCGCAAACCGCGCTCGTCATGGTTTCCGATCACGGGATGAACACGCAGCCCGGCGTATTCAGCCAGGGCTACGATCTGGTCCGGTTCTTCAACAGCCGGGCCGGCGGCGGACACCACGTCGTCACTAATCGCCATCCGCTGACCGAGTACAAATTGCGGGGCCTGGATCCGTTTGTGTCGGAAGTTGTGACGCCGAGCGCGGAATCGTCGTACTTGAAGGATCTAGCCAATGATTTTCCCACCGTGACGCTGGATCCGGACGGCAATGAACGCGCCGCCGTCTATCTGCGCAATTCCGATCTCAACCAAATGCACATCCTGCTCAACGAGCTGGATCGCTCTGGCATGCAGCCCGCTCTACGCCGCGCGGCGATCGACGCTTTGTTCGAAATCCTCGGCCGGCATCGCGCGCACTGGGAAGCAACGGTTCAGCAGCTACGCTCCGAGCTGGCCGCATTGCACCGCGCCATCGAACAGCAGCGCCTCCGAATCCAATCCCAACCTTCGAAATGGACTGCGGCACAGCGCGACCAAGGCCTGGATAAGGCCGCCCGACGGATCTCGGTCCAGTTGGAATCCTGGCGCGAGGCCGAACGCAGCTATTCCGATTACGCCAATGCGCTGGCGCGTCTTGCGGCTCTGACTCCCGCGGATTTCGATAACCACCGCATCTCCGCCGAGACGTTGATTCCCAAGCGCGCCATGGGAGACTCAAACAGCATCCACGACTTGCAAAACTATATCGCGGGCCCAGGCGCCCAAGGGCTGGTTCTTGCGCCGGACGGCTCGCTGGACCTCGAGCGCAGCTTCGAACGCATCGATTATTTTCCCCTGCTCGCAAGTCAAGCGGTACGCAACAACGTTCAGCCCGGCGTGGGGTCCCATCCGGTGGATTTTATTGCGCTCAGCGCCCCTGCGAATCGGCTTCCGTCCGATCTCGCGGCCGAAGATGCGGTCTGGCTTTATCGCGATCAGGATCGTCAAGCCCTGGTACTTTCCCGTCACGCCGCAGCCGGAGGTCTTGAGCTTCGCTACCTGCCGGTCCGAGGCTTACGCCAGGATGCGGACGGAGCCATTCGATTTGACCGGCCGCGGTGGACCGCCGGTTTTCCGCTCGAAATCTGGGAGGATCGCCAGTTCGCGATTCCGGCGAGCGATCGGGACCAGTGGCTGGAGGGCTGGCATTCGGAACTGGATTGGTTGCAGGCCGTCCACAGGACCGAGTATTCCAACGGGATCGTGGCGCTCGATGAACAGTTTTCGCGCCCTTCTGCGCGCAGCTTGCTCACCGGGGACGACGCTTTAATGGAACAATTCAGCGCCAGGAAACGCCGCTTGACCGAGCCTGATTTTCTGATCTTTGCTGCCGACCACTGGAACTTCAATGTGCGCGGCTTCAATCCGGGTGGGAATCATGGTTCCTTCCGCCGTATTTCCTCGCGATCGGTGCTGCTGTTGGCTGGAGGCGCCGAATCCGGAATCCCTCGCGGTTCGGTGATTGATGAACCTTACGACAGCCTCAGCTTTGTACCCACGCTGCTGGAACTGATGGGAAAAAACCAAGGCGCCCGGAACTTGCCCGGGCGCCCGATTAAGGAACTACTGACTACGGCCGCTAAGTCCACTGCAACGCGTTGACTCCAGCCCGCTTTCGACCCGCTTGGCGGGTTACTTTCCCTGAATCGATTTGACGTAATCGGTCAGGTTGCTCATACGTAGCTGCACCTCACCTTGGCTGTGACTGACCGAGGGGAACAACGCGCCCCAAACGGGCATATCCCGGCTGCCGTGCGCGCCAACTTCACTGTCGCCCTTAATCGTGTTGAACACTTTCAGCTCGGGGAACGCTCCGCCGTTTTTCGCCGAAAGCTCCGTCAAATTGGCGGGCTGCTTCTTCAACGCGCTTGCGGCCGGCCCCGTGCCTTTGCCATCCAAACCATGACAAGCGGCGCAATAGGTCTTAAACATCTCTTGTCCGGATGCCGCCGAGGTGGGCGTCACCGGAACTTTCTTAATGGTCGGTTGCGCGTTCGCTGCCGTGCAGGCGAACAGGACGAACGCGATCAGGAACAATGTGGCTACTCTGGATGCCATGCGGGTCTCCTTTTTTTAAAGCACACCAGCGAGCGCCGACGCGAACGGTGGGAGGCTGTCCAGCGCTGCGGCGCCCACTGGTGTGCTTATTTGTGCGATTTAGCAGCGTGCAACCTGACTGCCATGCTTTCATGCAGACGAAACACGGTGTATTGGCCGTTTTGGGCCGTTTTGCAGGGTGTAGTCCCTCAGTCGCCGAAGGTGGTGGGCCAAATCACCCCATTGACCGCCAGGATTCACTTCGGCGTGGGGTGTGCTAACAGGTCCCGGTGCTGCTACCGCCCCGGCAACAGGGCCGACATGTCGTGTAGGATATCCTGCTCCTTTTTGCTGAATCGGGACCGGAATTCAGGACTGTTCAAATGTGCCTGGCGATTTTCGGGTTGCAAAGCGGCGACGCTGCGCAACTCATCGCGCATGGCTTGCTGGCGATCGGCAGGCGCTTGGGCGAATTTGTTAATGGCCTTCCGCACGGCTTCCTGACGCTGTGGCGGCAACTGGTGCAGACGGTTATACAAAGTCTTCAGCGCCTGCTGTTGTTCCGGTGGCAGCGCGTTGAATCGCTGGAGCCTTTCCTGCAGCTTCTGCCGTTGCGCTGGAGGCAGGCGGTTGAGTGCCTTCTGTTGCTCGTCCGGCGACAAAGTCTCAAACTCTTCAATGGGCGTCTTCTGCTGATTTTGCCCGCCCTCGCCGTGCGCCGCATGCGGTATTCTGGCGCCCCGCCCTGCCCGCTGCGCCAGGGCAGGCACGCCCAACGACAAACTCAATCCCAGGCCGGCAACCGCCAGAATGGTACCGCGGTGGAACATAGGATACGCTAGATCTTCTGCGATGAGCGAGGCTTGGCGCCCGCAGCATCCACGCCGATCTGCTTGAGCATATCCATGTCGTCAAGGGCGTGTTCCACCTGCTGCTCGATACGCACTCCGGGCTGATTGGCGGGGGCCGGCGCGCCGGCGCCGTCATCGTTCTTCAGAAGGAAGGCGAAGGCTAAACCCGTGCAGGCCGCGGCCAGGGGGATTAGCGGGCGCCAGCCCCAAGTTCGGAACAGATTCTGCCACCAGCCGTTGGGTTTGGTATACGCGATGCGCTGCGCCAGCTTACGATCGAAATCCGGCGAAACCGGGAGCGGACGCCACTCTTCCAAAACCGACCAGACCGCGCGTTGTTGGGCCGCCAGCTCACGGCAGCCGTCGCAGTTTTCCAAATGCCGTTCAAAATCGGCTTCCTCGTCCGCGTTCAGCGTTCGCGCCGCGTAGGCGACCACCAGTTCCTCAGCGACACTTTTGTTGAGCCAGCATCCCATCACTTCTTCCCTCATTCACGCCATGTGCGCAAGCCGCATTCTCAGCGACTCATAAGCCCGGAAAAGCAGCGACTTCACTGCCGATTCCGAACACCTTAGCACATTGGCGATCTCCGCGTAACCGAGCTCTTCGTACTTATGCATGACTACCGCGGCCCGCTGTTTTGACGGCAGATTTTCGATCGCCTGCCGTACCTCCCTCAGCCTGACCTGGTACACCATCTCCTGTTCAACCGTCCGGGACCGGTCCCGCACCTGTCTGGTCGCGCCATCCTGCTCCCGATCCAGGCTCTCCTTGGTCTTCTCATGCCACTCGTCGCGAATCCAATTCAGTCCCAGGTGTGTCGCGATCCGGAACAGCCAGGTCGTAAACTTCGCCGTCGGCTCATAATTGCTCCGGAACCGGTACACTCGCAGGAAAACGTCCTGCGCCAACTCTTCCGCTACCGCCTGATTCAGCACCATCCGGTACAAGAAGTGGATTACGGCGTTGCGGTGGCGCTCCAGCAAAGCGGTGAAGCAAGCCTCGTCCCCCTCCCGGACCCGCAGCATCAATTCGGCATCCCCGTCCAGGAGACGTTGCGCTGCCTCACCATTTTTAACACGCCGATCCCAGGAAGGTTGCGCCGCTATGGAGTCCATGCCGTCCGAGTTCATCTCGCCTGTAGCTCACGACGGCGAACTTGGAACCGGGTTTACAGCGCTTTACATTACTCGGTTTTCAGACTCCGCTCCATCAATTCCCGGATGGCTTCTCGAGGCGATCGAAGGCCCCTGAGGATGGAGTCCATTTGCTGTGTAATCGGCAGGTCTACGTTGAACTTGCGAGCCAGGTCGACGGCCGCCGAGGTGGTCTCGACGCCCTCGGCGATCATGGTCATGGAGCTTACGATGTCATCCAGTCTGCGGCCCTTGGCGAGTTCGATGCCGACGCTCCGATTCCTGCTTAATTCTCCGGTGCACGTGAGTACCAGATCCCCTAAACCAGCCAGCCCGGATAATGTTCTAGGCTGCCCTCCCAGGGCGACCGCGAGCCGCGAGATCTCCGCCAGCCCGCGCGTGATTAACGCCGCCAGCGAGTTGTTCCCTAGTCCCAGCCCTTGGCAGATTCCAGCGGCAATCGCGATCACGTTTTTCAGCGCCGCGCCGATCTCGACACCGGCCGGATCGTCATTGGTGTACAGCCTCAGCGTGGGCCCGGAAAACTGCCGCTGAACGCACGCCGCCAGTTCCCGGTCTTCAGAGGAGATCACCACTGCAGTCGGCTCTCCGCGGGCCACTTCGCGGGCAAAAGTAGGACCGGAGAGCACCGCGATCCTTGGCGAGAATCTTTCGCCGATCGCCTCGCGCGCCACTTCCGACATGCGCAGCAGCGTCCCGTTTTCGAGGCCCTTGGTGGCGCTGACAAAATGCATCTCGGGATGGAGATGCGGCAGAGCTGCGCGATAGAGCCGGCGCGCGAAACGCGAGGGCATGACGCCGATCACGGTTCCTGCGTCTTCGAGCGCCAGCTTCAGATCGCCTGACGTCTCGACATTGTCCGGCAGCTTGAAACCAGGCAGGAAAATGTCATTCTCGCGAGTGCGAGCCATGCGCTCCACGAGATCCGCCTCGTAAGCCCAGAGCCGGACGCGTTCGAAGCGCGGCGCGAGCACGATGGAAAGCGCTGTGCCCCAGCTCCCGGCGCCGATAATTGCAAGAGATTTTTCCACGGCCTTCGAGCTTAGCGTCGGCTACTTAAAGCGAAACACGTATTCAGTGCCGGCGCGCAGGCGCTGGATGTTCGCCGCGTGCCGGTAAATAATAAACACGCCGGCCACCAGCGAGGCAACCAGCACCGGCGCCGGCGGATGCTCGATCAAGTACACGGCCAAGGGCAGGCTTCCGGCCGCCACAATCGAGCCCAGCGAGATATGCCGCGTGGCCGCCACCACGATCACAAACAATGCCAGCGAGGCCAGCAGCGGAATCGGCGTCAACACCAGGAATGCTCCAATGAAACTCGCCACCGCCTTGCCGCCGCGAAATTTCAAGAAGACCGGATAGGCATGCCCGGCCATCACCGCCAACGCTGCCAGGCTCATGACCGCCGGGGAATGATCGGCGAGCTTGCCCGCCAGCCATACCGCCAGGCAGCCTTTCCCGATGTCGAGCACCAGCGTCGCAACCGCGGCCGCGCGTCCCGTGGTTCTGAGCACGTTGGTGGCGCCGATGTTTCCGCTGCCCTTCGAACGCACATCCTCGCCGGTACGCATGCGCACCAACAAATATCCGAACGGGATTCCGCCTATGAGGTAAGCGATCGCGGCGGCCAGCAGCGCTGTCATTTGGCTTGGAAGGGAAATTCCGACAACTTGGTATAAATCGATCCAGCCGACCCGGGCTGGCTGCGGTACAGATAAAAGCGATCTGCCAGGAACGATCCAAATTCGAGCGATTCCAGTTGCGCGATCGCGCCGCGCAGAGGCTGCAACGGCACTGGATCCTTGATGCGCGCTAAAGTGAGGTGCGCGCTGAAATCACGGTCCTCCTTGGCGATGCCGAGCGGCGCCAGGGCTGATTCTATGTCTCGCACCAAGTTGCCCAGCGGCTCGCCGGCCTGCACCCCAACCCAGAAAACTCGGGGATGGTGTGGATTCGGATACCAGCCCAGTCCCTTCACTTCCGCCATAATCGGTTCGCGCGGAGGAATGGACCGCAGCGCCTCGGACAACTGCGGCAGTTTTTCTTCCGGCCATTCTCCGATGAACTTCAGCGTCAAATGCAGGTTGTACACCGGACTCCACTTCAGATGCGCCGTGGGCCGCAGGTGCATCAACAAGCGTTCCAGCCTTTCCCGGATCTCCTCCGACAGATCGATCCCAGTGAACAGGCGCATGCTAACCTCCTAGCATACAAAAACGAGTGAGCATGTCTTCCAAGGTACTCGCGCAAAACGGAACGCGGCGCGAAATGGGCCCTGATACGTATGGCGGTGCGCGCCGCACCCGTTGCGCTTTTGCGGAGCTGATGGCGGGCTCCTCGATTCTTGCGCGTGACTTCTACGCGCGTCCGGCCACCGAAGTGGCGCGCGATTGCCTGGGCAAGATTCTGGTGCACGGAAAAACCGCCGGGCGCATCGTCGAAACCGAAGCGTACCTGGGCGTTGACGATCGCGCGGCGCACGCCTGGCGCGGCATTACGGATCGGACGCGCGTGATGTTCGGCCCGCCCGGCCACGCCTATGTCTACTTTATTTACGGCATGTACGAATGCTTGAACTTCGTCGCCGAGGAAGAAGGAAAAGCCGGGTGCGTGCTGATCCGTGCCGTCGAGCCGCTGGCCGGAATCGCCAGCATGCAGAGACGCCGTCCCAAGGCCCACCGCGCGGAAGACTTGGCCTCCGGCCCTGGTAAGCTCACGCTGGCGCTCGGCATCACTCGCAAGCAAAATGGCGCCGATTTGACGCGTGGCGCGCTGCACGTCCGGCGCTTGGCCGATGAGCCGGCGTTCGAAATCCAGGTGACGCCGCGCGTAGGGATCACGCACTGCGCCGATTGGCCGCTCCGATTCCTGATCGCCGGGAATCGTTTCGTGAGCCGCTAGTCCTCGACGAACTTCTTCAAGCGTCCGAGCGCGACGTCCCAATGCTCGGAGATTTCCGCTAAGTACCGGCGCGCTTCATCCAGCCGGCGAGCTTCCAGCTCCCAGATCCGCTCGCGCCCGCGCCGCACGCCGCGAACCAGGCCCGCCCCAGCCAGCACGTGCAGGTGCTTAGTAATGGCCTGGCGCGTGACCGTGGAACCCTCCGTAAGACCGGCGATCGATCGCGGCCCTCCCGTCGAAAGCCGCGCTACGATGGCTAAGCGCGTCTCGTCGCCCAAGGCGGCAAACACGGGCGCCGACCCCCTCACCTTAGCCCTGGCCTGCGACCCGTACGTCATGAGCAAGATACTTTTCAATCAGCCTCATCTGCATGCCCCAGCCTTGCGAGTTCATCTCGAACGCCTGGGCGCGCCGCTCGATGGGAATTGCGTCGAAGCCGGACTCTGTCACGGTCAGCATCGTTCCGCCGGCGGCGTCTTCCAGCACGAACTCTATCAGTGTCGTGGGCTCCGATGAATAATCGACCGCTGGATCGACGGCGTAAGGATGCCAGCGAAATGAGAACAGCCGCTCGGGCTCGATTTGTGCAACGACAATGTCGAACTGCTTGCCCTCATAAGGCTTCTGACGCTTAGCGACTTCTTCATCCACAAAGGTTGGCATGAGCGTGCCCCGCAACGGCTTATTCGGGGTAAACGGTTCGTCGAATTTGACGCCGAACCACTCCCCGAACTCTTTGGAATCGGTCAGAGCGCGCCAGACCCGCGAGCGGGAAGCACGCAGGAGGATTTTCTTTTCGATACGGTCAGTGTTCATATGCAACCATATGATTGCATATCTCCGGGCCGAATGCACCCAAATGGTTGCGTTTTAGGGGAACCGTCGGCCGCGGCCACTACGTCCTTGAGAAATCCGCATCAAGTTCTCTTGACGACTCACAATATCGAAACTGGTGACAATCTGGAAGAGGAGTTAGTGGGTAGTAGAAGTGGTGTTCAGTTCAGTATGGCACCATCTTGGTGTCAATCACTCCATTTTTAGCCTCGTAGGCGGCAATTTTGCCTTGGAGTATTTCTAATAGCTGCTTTGCCTGAAGCCATGACATTGTGACTTGTACGCGTTGCTCAATCACGGCCTTGTTTTCTTTTGGATCGATCTCCAAAAGTTCTCCGAATAACAATCTCACGTCGTAAGACGTGACCCCCCACATTACGTTGTTGGCGTATACGATCAAACGTCCATCATCTGGTTCGACGTATTCTACGTTGGTCAGAGTTGGTTCTTCCATTAATGCCTCGTCTTCGATCAGGCCGCGTATTGCTCAAGGCTCTTAGTGTCGTGGCTGACAACTGCGCGACGTGTATTGCGTTGGCGCCTTTTGATCAAACGCTTATCACTTGCTCGCATTTCGTGCGGAATGTACGGCGTGAATGGACCGGAGGTGGAATTGATAGATCGTGCTCGCACCTGTGAAAATTCAAGACCCAATGCCCGAAAGATGCCTACCAGATTGTGGTATGTGGGGTTGCCAGATGGAGATAACATCCGGTAGATACTCTCCCTTGCGAGACCAGCGCCCTCAGCTACCTTGGCCATTTGCCTTGCCTCAGCTACGTCCCTCAATGCTGAGAGGAACATTTCCTCTGAATCCCGCAGTGCCTCGGTCAGGTAAAGAGCCGCCTCGCGCGGATTTCTCAGGTCTTCTAAGAGCGCAGCTCGGTAGTCAGAAGTTCGTTTAGGCATTGTAGTCCCGCCAATAATCTCTTGCTCTCGGTATGTCCCTAGATTGCGAGTCCTTGTCTCCTCCGGTCAACAATATGATCAGGTCTCCGTCTACTCCAAAATACACTCGGTACCCTGGCCCGAAATCGATCTTCAACTCGTGCACTCCGTCACCAACCGGCTCGCAGTTCGATAGGTTGCCGTCCCGAAGTCTGTTGAGTCGAACGCGAATGACGTTTCGTCCCCTGGCGTCTCGCAACCTTCTAATCCATTCTACAAATGGTTCAGAACCTTCTGCCGATTGATAGTTTCGAAGCTCTCGAGGCGTTGCCTCCACAGGTTCTTTCGACCGTCCGCCATGTGACCTTTATATCACAATAACGGTTCCCGACCCTCCGAGTTTGGTAGGAAATCCGTAAAAGCTTAACACAACTCCCGATTTCAGAGAATGAAATGGATAAGCGGAGACAGCGGGAGTCGAACTTGCAAAACCCTGAGGGGAGACTTGATCAACCATCATCCCTTTGTGTGCAAGCGGTTTATGAGCACTCTAGTGTGACGGCTGCCGAGAAGCGCCAACGTTACTAATGACCGCGTTCTAGTCCGCGTTCACTGCCGCAACGATACGCTGCACCATTCCGTCCATGGCGCGGCCCGAATACCAGTGCCAAACAAAAACGATGTCGTGCTCGGGATCGATCCAGATGGTGTTCGATCCGTTGCCGATCGCGGCGAAGCTCGTCTTGGGACCATGCGGCCACTGCTTTTGTTGTGTGTTCAACCACCACAGATAGCCGTAATCGGGTCCATGTGCGCTGGGCGTGACGGCATCCTGCAGCCATTTAGAAGACACGATCTGCTTCTCGTCCCATTTGCCGTGATTGAGAATCAGCAGCCCGAAGCGCGCCAGATCTTCCGAGTTGATCCACAGCCCTCCGCCCCAGCGTGTGCCGCCGCTCACCGACCACAGCGTGCGCCCGTCGATCTGGACGCTCGAATTGTTGTACGGAACCCACTTCCAATTCTGCGATGCGCCGATCGGGTCCATGATCTCGCGCTTCAGCACGTCCGGCAGCCCTTGGTTGAACAGCCGCAGCAGCGATAGAGCGAAGCGATTGATGCGAGCGTCGTTGTACTCATAGTAGGTGCCAGGATCGTGAATCTCGCGCGGCTTGCGCTGGCCCTCGCCGAACTGCTCTTCGCCCACGAAATCGGCGTTCTTGCCCCACATCACGCCTTCCCACTCGCTCTCCTGCTGCAGGTGATTCTTCCAGGTGATCTTGGCGTTGTGCGGGGAATCGTATCCGCCGTCGTGGATGTACTTGGCCACCGGATCGTTGACATCGTGAATCAGCCCCTGCGCCACTGCGAGACTGCACACGGTCGAGAGAAAACTCTTCGCGACGCTGTAGACTGGATCGTTCGCTTTCACGTCGCCAAATTCCGCGACGATGTAGCCGTGCCGCAGGATGATTCCGTTGGTCGCGGCGCGCGTCTTCGGCAGCGGTCCCAGCGGCACGCCGAACACGCGCCGCTGATCTTTATCGAAGTCCCAGGTGCTGCCGTTGGCCTGCGCGTATTCGATAGCTGCCTGGAGCTTGGCCGCGTCCATCCCTACTTCAGCCGGCGCTTTCTTTTGCCAGGTGCCGGGCGCTGGAAAATACTTCCCAGTATCGGCGGCATAAAGCGGCAGGACGAAGGCCAGGATGGGCGAAAGAGCGAGCAATAGGCGGTTGGGGCGGTTCATAGAAATTCAGTCTCCCACAATCGCCCGTCGCACGGAAGCGCTACCCTTAGATTGAATGAGAGCCGGAGTCGCCTTTCGAAACGAATCCAAACTGGGCCCCTACGAGCGCGCTCTGCGCGAGGCCGGCATCGAGCCGGTGCGCATTCCACTGGACACTCCTCCGCCGGTGGAATCGCTCGACGGGCTGGTGTTAGCTGGCGGCACCGACATCAACCCCGCGCGTTACGGCCAGCAGCCGGCGCCCGAAACGGACCAACCCGACGACCAGCGCGACGAAGTGGAAACCCGACTTCTCGAGGGCGCGCTCGCTCAGGGGATTCCAGTGCTGGCGATCTGCCGTGGCATGCAATTGTTCAACGTGGTGCATGGCGGCACTTTGATCCAGCATCTGCCTGCGGGCGGTGCGCACCAGGTGAAACAACCCGACGCGGTTGCCCACAACGTACGCGTCGCTCGCGGGACGCGTTTGGCCGCAATTCTAGGCGAAGGCGACCACGGCGTGAACTCGCGCCATCACCAGGCCGTGGATCGTCCCGGCCGTGGACTGATCGTGGCGGCGATCGCGCCGGACGGGGTCATCGAGGCACTCGAAAGACCGGGCGACTCATTTGCCGTCGCGGTCGAGTGGCATCCCGAAGATCGGATTTTCGCGAGCGCGGGCGACCGCAAGTTGTTCGAAGCTTTCGCCGCCGCTCTCAGTGCTGCACCGGCCGCACGTCTCTGAGTGTCGCCGACCAGCCTCCCCATCCGCGGCTTTCCGAATACGCGTCTTCTTCCAGCGTAAATGCCGCATCCGTGCGGACGCCGGCGGCGAACTCGCCCGCTCTGGGCGCAAA
Source organism: Bryobacteraceae bacterium (assembly GCA_035501355.1). GTDB lineage: Bacteria > Acidobacteriota > Terriglobia > Bryobacterales > Bryobacteraceae > Palsa-89. The sequence goes on from DATJWJ010000095.1 coordinate 15,976, forward strand.
ATTCCAAGCCGTAGCCAGCAGGTTTCGGCCGTTCTGCCGGAGATGCACCTTGAGATGTTTTTCTTTCAGCGGAAGCGGTGGCGCGGCGATCTCGGCGTCCACGATGGCCAGCACCGGCGCCGGGTTTCCGAAACCGAACGGCGCCATCGCGAGAATTTCCTGCACCGCCGGCCCGCTGGTCAGTTCTTTCAGATCCACCAGCGCATCGATCGCAAGCCGCGGCCGAAAATCGGCGGGCGTCAGCCGCGCAGCGGCATAAGCGTTCAGACGATCCCGGAATTCCACCACGCGCTCGGCTGGCAAGCTCACGCCGGCCGCCTGCTTGTGGCCGCCAAAGCGCGTGAACAGGTCCGCCATGGACTCCAGCGCATCCAGCAGATGAAACGCGGCGATACTGCGCCCCGAGCCCTGCGTCTCGCCGTTTTCCTGGCTCAGCACGAACACCGGCCGCGAAAAACGCTCCACCAGCCGGCTGGCCACGATGCCCACCACGCCGCGATGCCAGCCGTCACCGGCGAACACCAGCGCGGCCTGATCTTCCCGGACCGGAACCTTGGAACATTCTTCCAGCACCAGGCGCACGATGTCGGCTTCAGTCTCCTGGCGCTCCTGGTTGAGTGAATGCAAGCTGGCGGCGAGCGCGCGCGCCCGTTCCAGGTCTTCGGTTAGAAACAGGCGAATCACGTTTTCGGCGTCGTCCATGCGGCCCGCGGCGTTCATGCGCGGCGCGATCTGGAAGGCCACTTGGCGCGCGCTGGGCGCCCGGCCCGGCGGCATCCCCGAAACTTCCAGCAGCGCTTGCAAGCCCGGATTCTTGGCGCGATGCAAGCCTTGGAGTCCGTACTTAACGATCACGCGATTTTCGCCCACCAGCGGCACCACGTCGGCCACGGTCGCTATCGCCACCAGCTTCAAAAACGATTTCAGCGTTCGCTCCAGCTTTTCGGCGGGCCAGCCCAGGGTGGCAAGCAGCGCATGCACCAGCTTGAACGCGACGCCGGCGCCGCACAAGTTCTTGTCCGGATAATTACAATCGCGCCGGTTTGGATTCAGGACCGCCAGCGCGGGGGGAAGTTCCGCCTCCGGCAAGTGATGATCCGTGATGATGACGTCGATGCCTAGCTCGCTCGCCCCACGCACCACCTCCGAGGCCCGGATGCCGGTGTCTACGCTCACGATCAGCCGCACGCCCATTGCCGCCGCGCGCTCGATCACCTCCGAGCGCATGCCGTAGCCGTCCTTGAGACGATGCGGGACGTGATGGCTGGCCTGGCCGCCCGCCAGCTCGATGGCTTTTTTCAGGATGACGACGGAGACGGTGCCATCGACGTCGTAGTCGCCGTAGATCAGAATCTGTTCCTTGGCTTCGATGGCGGCACGCACACGCGCGACGGCCTCGCGCATCCCCGCCAGCAGCAGCGGATCGTGCAAGTGATCGAGCGAAGGCTTGAGAAAGCGCCGCGCCGCGTCCGGATCGCTCAATCCGCGATTGATCAGTATCTGTGCCGTGATGGGATGGAGGCCGAGAGCGTCCGCAAGCGCGTGAGCGGCCGCCGCGTCCACTTCCGGTATCAGCCAGTTGGCCGCCGGCGTGTTTACTAATTCAGGAGCCATGGGTGGCGCAGCTTCTCAATTCTTGGAGAAATATCCGCCGAGGGAACTGTCTTCGTCATCGTCATCCATCCCGGTCAACACTTCGATTTCTCCCAGGACTTCGGTCAGCTCCCGGTACCAGTCCGTGCGCAGGTCGAATACGAACACCGATCCCTGATGAGTGAAAGATAATTCGATTTCGCACACAAATCCCTCGTACGCGCGGGCCTCCTTCAAACGCCGTTCGAAGTCCCGATAATCCTCGCGGGGCAAGTCGCACTCGTGCAACTGGTCCAGCGCGTCATCGATCTGTTCGGCGGTGAATTCATGCTGGTGGAACACCACCAGCTTGACGTCCGCGGCCTTGGCGGCTTGTATGAACTCGCGGTAGTCGGGGTGCTGCTGGCAGTCCCAAAAGACGGCCGGTGCGGAATCGAGCGAGCGAGCATGGCTGTAAAACACAGTCATGCCTGCCTGTTCCAGGTGCTGCTCGATCTCGGCTTTCAATCCATCCAGGTTCTGTTTCATTCGATTCGTTATTCCGATGCGCTCTTCTTCAGTGTCTTCTTCTGACCGGTCTCCACCAGGACGTCGTGCTGGAGCGACAAATCTCTGGCCGAGGGGGTGACGATGGTTCCGGGTCCGATATAGATCTTTCTCGATTGTGCCACCGCGCGGCGAACGTCGTCCTCGCAGACAAAATCCACCGCCTGGATTTGTACCTCGCCGGGGCTTTCGGGCGGGTGAGGTGTTATCGGAGTGTTGGCGTCCCCGAGGCCGCGCCGGGCCAGATACCGTTCCACCGCAGCCACCACGGCGTCGCGATCCACGGCAGCAGTGGCCTCGGAAAATTCCCGGCTTTCAAACGCTTCTTCGGCTTTACGGGTCATATAAGCCAGCCTCTTGATGTTAATCAGATGCAGCGGTCCGATGTTGTCGCTAGTGCTGTTGCCCGCTGCGGCGCCGCAGCCGAGCGTCATGGCGGGAAATACGTTGGTGGTGATTCCGGTGGAACCCTGGGGCGCGGGGGTATTGGCCAAAATTCGAAAGGCCGGCATGCGCAGGGCGAACTCCCGGATGCGCGCGTCGTCGGTCGCATGAATCACCGCCGTGTGTCCCAGCCCGCCAAACCGAAGCAGCGCCTCGCAAGCATCCAGCGCAGCCGCGAAATCCGCCACGAAATACAATGACAAGACCGGAGAAAGCTTTTCCGCCGATAAAGGATGCTGCTTTCCTACGCCTTGGATTTCCACCACCAGCACGGATGTGGCGGCCGGGACATCAAACCCTGCCAGGCGAGCGATCTTCGGCGCGGGTTGGCCCACGCAATCCGGATTCACCGTGAAATTCGGCGTCAGCAGCAGCTTGGCCAGCTGTTCGGTTTGGTGCGCATCGCACACAAAAGCCGCGCGCGCCTGGAGCGCAGCCACAATCCGTTCCCGCAAACTGTGTTCAGCCACGACGCTCTGCTCGCTGGAGCAAACCGTGCCGAAATCGAAGCTCTTGCCTTCCACCACCTTGGCGATCGCGTCTTCCACCGCCGCGGAGCGGTCCACCAACACCGGCACATTTCCTGGACCGACGCCGAACGCCGGCTTGCCGCTCGAATAGGCCGCGCGCACGATGCCGCTTCCGCCAGTGGACAAAATCACGGAGGTGCGAGGATGCCTCATCAGCGCGTTGGTTCCCTCCAAGGTCGACGAATAAATGCATCCCACTAGGCCTTCGGGAGCGCCGGCTTGGAGCGCGGCCCGTTGGAGGACCGCGGCAGTCTCGCAGGTACACGCTTTGGCGCGCGGGTGTGGACTGAGAACGATCCCGTTGCCGCTCTTGAGCGCGATCAGAGTCTTGTAAATGGCCGTAGAGGTTGGATTCGTCGTTGGCAGAATGGCGGCCACCACTCCCATGGGTACGCCGATCTCCACGACCTTCTTTTCTGAATCCTCGCGCAGCACGCCCACCGTTTTCAAGCCGCGCATGGCTCGTGGAAGAACGTCCGAGCACAACAGATTCTTAGCCAGCTTGTCCTTGGCGTTGCCGTAACGCGTTTCCTCCACCGCCATTTCGGCCAGCCGCCGGGCGTTGGCGCGCGCCGCCGCTGCAACCCGTTCCACGATAACGTCTACTTTTTCCTGTGAAAAGGAGCGGTATTTCCGCCAGGCTGCGTAGGCTTGTTCGACCTTGGAGCGAACCTCCTGGACGGAGACCAGATCGGGATCTTTCAATGTCCCTGACATTGCTGCGCTCACCAAGAAAAGCGCCTCCTGTTAACGGGAGCGCCCCGCGCTAGCCTAGCGATTTGTCGCCTTTTTTGGCGCCCGGGAGTATGGGCTCGACTTCAGAATGCGGCGCTGGAATGACATGCACGGACACCAGTTCTCCAACCCGGCGGGCCGCGGCCGCACCCGCATCGGTGGCGGCTTTCACGGCACCGACGTCGCCGCGCACGGTGACCGTGACAAATCCCGCGCCGATGTACTCTTTTCCCTGCAAGGTGACTTTAGCGGTCTTCACCATCGCATCGGCGGCTTCGATGGCGCCAATCAGTCCCTTCGTTTCCACCATGCCGAGGGCTTCCATGCGTTCTCCTCCGTTGTGGGCCGCATCCAGCCCGAAGTGCCCCGGATGCGGCCCACCTCTGAACCCTACACGGTAACACAAGGTCCGGCGCAGCGCACTCAAAGCGAGTTAGAATTTATTACGGTCAGCATGACGGGGAATTTTCTGTTGTCAGCGATAGAAGTCGCTGATGTCGCGATGGTAGTGTGCGACGGGGCCCGAAAGATCGTGGTCTCGAACCGCGCCGCCCGCGATCTATTCGGCGATAATCTGCCTGGAACTCATCCTCTTTTCCGTTCGCTCGAGACCGGCGGCGAGATAACGTCGGATTTTCAGCTGGTGGATAAAAGCGGCGCGCGCAGCAGCGTTCTGGTAAACGCGCGCGCCTTGTTTGACGAAAACGGAAACAAGACCGGCGCAGTGGCCACGTGCGCACCGCTGGCCGGCGCTATCGGAGCGCGGTTCAATGAGGCTTCCGAGGCCAAGAAACGGCTGGAATTGCTGCTCGAATCCACGGGCGAGGGCTTATTCGGGGTGGACCTGGAAGGCCGCTGCACCTTTGTCAACGGTTCGGCCGCGGCCATGCTGGGCTACCGCCGCCAGGATCTGCAGGGCCAGCGGCTGCACGAAATGATCCATCACACCGACGCCGATGGCCGGCCTTATCCAGCTTCGAAATGTCCGGTTCATTTTACGCTCCGCGAGGCGCGCTTCTACCGCATCGACGATGAATTTCTGTTCCGGGCCGACGGTTCGCGATTCCCGGTCGAGTATGCTTCTTACCCGATCTTGGACGAGGGAACACTGCGCGGCGCCGTAGTGACTTTCTCGGACACCAGCGGGCGGAAAAAAATTGAGGCGGCATTGCGTGAATCGGAAACTAAGTACCGAACTTTATTCGAAAATGTTGCCGAAGGCGTCTATCAGACCAGCCCCAGCGGCGAACTGTTACGCGCCAACAAAGCCCTGATCGAAATGCTGGGTTACGAGTCCGAAAACGAATTGCGCGCCCAGGATGTACATCACTTGTATGTCAACCCGGAGGAACGCCGGCGTCTTACGCAGCAGTTGGAGCGCGAGGGCCGGCTGGTGGAGGTTCGGCTGGAGCTAAAGCGGAAAGACGGTCAAAGCATTCAGGTGATCGAAAATGCGCGGGCCGTTCGCGACGATCGCCAGGGTGTCCTGTACTACGAGGGCACGCTCAGCTTAGTGCGCTGAATGGCGCTACTTCCACTCCGGGAACGGGTTGATGCGCCCGCGGCGGGAATCCTCAATCAAGTCCGGCACCCGTTTCCGGCGCGCCATCAACCTGCCCAATAGCGCGTCCAGCGCGGGTTCGTCGTCCTCCAGCCACTCCGGCGGGATTTGTTTGATCGCCCGATCCACCACTTCCTCGGGAAGATGCATGACGCGATCCAGCCAGGGCTGAAAATCGTCGAACGATTTCGCGCGGCGGTATACGGATGGGCGAAAATAGAGCCCTTGTAGCGGCGAGTCGCTGAAGGTCCAATGCGGGCCGTCGAAAACGTAGCCGTGATCCATCATGGATGCGACGAAGCCCATACGCAACGGCGGGTTCGCTTTCGCGGTGGACCACTGCTGCAGGCGCGCGCGGAAGAAAATGGACTGGCGCGCGTCGGCGTTGCCGATCCATTTATCAAAGGCCAGAACGCCGAGGAATTCATTCAAGTTGGCCACTTTGTCCAGCAGCATGTCCGGGATGAAATCGTAAACCACGATCTTGGCCGGATCGCCAGGATAGCGCGAGCCGAAATGCCAGCCCGCTTCGGCCGGCACATGGCGCGAGCCGAGTTGAATGTGCACCTCCGGGTTGGCGGCCAGAAAATCGGCCGATAAACTTACGATCTCCGCCGGCGGCGTCGAGATCTCGAGATATTGCAAGAATGCGGAGGCGATCCATTCGTTCACCAGGATGCGCCGGTGCTGCGGATTGCTCCGGAATTTCACCACGTAGAAGTGCCCGTCGTCGCACTGAAGCAGATGCGCCTGGGCCCCGCCGCGCATTTTACGGATCAGGCGAGTGGCGTTGATGGGCATCGAGCGGAGTGCACGAACTTATTCTACTTGGCGCGTAGCGTGGGGGCGGGCCCGGGGGAGGGTTCAGGAGCCGGCGATGCTTCGTTCCCGGACCTGTTAGGACGTGAGGCCATACAGCGGCGGAGTTGCGACTTCGAGTAGCGCCAGGTAAGTGTAGATCTGGCCGCGATGGTGGACTTCATGCTCGATCATCGAGCGCAGCCACTTCCAGGCTGCTGTGGCGGCGCCGGCGGCCATTGGAATTGGCGTCCCCAAGGGGATTCGAACCCCTGTTATCGCCGTGAAAGGGCGGTGTCCTAGGCCGGGCTAGACGATGGGGACTTCCGAGAAGGGCTACAACTGCTACTTTAACATGCCCGGCCGATACGATTCCGCCGCCCGTTCCGCGGCGCTCTACAGCGTCTTCAAATAAGCGATGACGTTGGTTTTTTCCTGCTCCGACAGCAGATCCATATAGGACGGCATGCCGTTGCCGCCGGAATTGATGAACGCTTTCACGTTGGCCTCGTTCACCGGCTTGCCGTTCTTCAGCGTCGCGTGCTTGAACAGGCCCTTCAACGACGGCCCGATCTTCTTTTCATCCGTGGCTGTGTTATGGCACACCGAGCATTGCTCGAAAACTTCCTTGCCCTTGGCCGGGTCGGGCTTGTCCGCCGCCACTGCCAGTCCGGCTGCCAACAGCCCGCCCATCCCCGTGCATAGCACCCATTTGCGCATTCGAAACTCCTCCCGTATTGGACTTCGTGATTTAAGTTTCCATTCTACGATTTCTTCGATCGCGCCGCATCTTGCATCTGCATCTTCTTCCGTTCCGCGCCGCGTCCTAGACGCGGTTACAATAAAACCCTATGCCCAGAACTCTGAAAGAAGGGGATGCGGCGCCGGCCATTCGTTCGGTCGACGAGCGCGGCGAAGCGTTCGATCTCGCCTCGCTCAAGGGGAAGAATGTCGTTTTGTATTTCTATCCCAAGGCGGACACGCCGGGTTGCACGCGCGAGTCTTGCGAGTTTCGCGATCATTCCAAAAAGTTCGCCAAGGCCGATACGGTGATCGTGGGGGTGTCGCCCGATAAATCGGCCGCGCAATTCAAGTTCAAGGATAAATTCGATCTGCCCTTTACGCTGCTCTCCGACACGGACCACCAGGTGGCCGAATCCTACGGCGCCTGGGTGGAGAAGAGCATGTACGGCCGCAAGTATATGGGGATCGAGCGCAGCACGTTCCTGATCGGCAAAGACGGCAAGCTTAAAAAGATCTTCCGGAAAGTGAAGCCGGACGGGCACGCGGAAAAAGTCTACGAGGCGCTGCGGGCGACCTAGAACAAGCCGGCTACGGCGACGAGCTCGAGCGGCCTTGCGCTACTTGAAAGTGGCTCAGCGTGCTGGCGTAGCCCGATACTCCCTTGAAAAGCGCTTCCGCGATCCGCTCGCGGTATTCGGCGCGCTTCATGGTGGTTTCGTCGCGAGCATTGCTGATGAAGCCGATCTCTGCCAGAACCGACGGCATGTTGGCTCCGATCAGCACCACAAAGGGCGCCTTCTTGATTCCGCGATCCTTGGCGTGGGCGTTGCTTTTCGCCGATAGAGCGAAAAGCGCCGTTTGCACGCGCGTGGCAAAGTCGCGCGACTCCTCCACTTTGTCCTTGAGCGCGATCTTCTGCAACAGGTCCTGAAGGTCGTAAAGGGTTTCTTCCGATCCGGCGTTCTCGCGCGCGGCCAGGTCCAGCGCCGTTCTCGATGTGGTGAAGCTCAGGTAGTAAGTCTCCACGCCGGCGGCCGAACGCATCGGCGAGGAATTGGCGTGAATCGACAGGAACAGGTCGGCTTTGGCTTCGTTGGCGATCTCGGTGCGGCGCTCCAGCGGAATGAAAGTGTCGTCGGTGCGGGTGAAAATCACCTCGCTACCCATGCGATCCTCGATCAGCGCCCCTAGCCTCTTGGCGACGTCCAGCACCAGGTCCTTTTCGCGCAAACCCTCCGGGCCGACGGTTCCAGTGTCGTGCCCTCCATGGCCGGGGTCGAGAACGATGCGGCCAATCTTCAACCCCAGCACCCGGACCATCGACCGGTCGCCCGTGGTGTTGCGTTTGGCCGGAAGCGCGGCTTCAGGTGAAGCCGTCGCGAGGCTGTGCTTGGCGGGAGGCGGCGCTGCCTCTCCGGTCACCAGCGGCACATTAATCTTGGCGGATAGCGCGGTTTCAGGCGAATCCGTCGCGAGGCTATGCTTGGACGGAAGCGGCGCTGCTTCCCCCGTGACCAACGGTACGTTGCGCTTGGCCTGAACCGAAACCGGCTCGGATGTGGCCAGCGCGACGGTGCGTTTGGCAAGCGGCGAAACTTCAGGCGGATTTGCCACCGCCAAAGCAGCCGGAATCCCCAGCGGCGGCGGAGGCGCTAGCAAAGCGCTTACAACCGGCGCGGGATTCTCCTTCGGAAACGGCAGCGGTGTGTTGTCGTGGTCCGTGCCGGCGGAAAGTTTCGCATTCAAAGCCGCTGGAGCGGACGGCCGCGGTCCCTCGACGAGAGGGTCCGCCACTGCAACTGGAGCCGGTTTGGATGCCGCTGCGGAACTGACCGGCGGCGCAGTGGACGGGCGACGGTCGCCCGGCTTCGGATCGGAAATCGCATTCTCCACGCCATGCCGGGGCTGCCGCACTTCAATGATCAGCCGGTTGGGATTCTCCAAACGCGACACGTTGGTATCGGAAACGCCGGTCAGATCCAAAACCACGCGCGTCACATTCCGCCGCGGCTCGGCCACGCGAATCTGCTGGATCAACTTGTCGCCTACTGGGATCACGGTCATCGCCTTGGGGCCGAGCGCGGGCTTGGTTCCGGTCAGATCGAAAAACACACGCTCGGGATCGCTGAGATGATCGCTAAGAACCTGGAAGTCGCCGTCAATCTCGATCGCGACGCGAGTGATGTCGCCGAGCGACCAGAAACGAACCGCCGTGACGCGGTGTGGCTCATCGGACGCGCCCGTCAGGGCGACCACGCTTCCCATCAACAGCGCCATCCAGCCTAACGGCCGGAGGACTCTGGCACGCGAATGCTCTCGGGGGAGGTGAGGCATCTTCTCGATCCTAGCGCGTTGCGATGTGCAGCCGGCCCTCCGTGTCCAGATATGCGATGACGTGACGTGTTTCATCTTCAGACGGACCTGCGGCGGGCGGCGCGGCAACCTTAGCCTCTATTTTGCCCTTTTCGGCCGACTTCTTGGCCTGGCTGTATTTCTGGCCGACCTTGGCGACATAATTTACGGTCTCGGGATAAGGAGGCACGCCACCGTATCGGGTGACGGCTTTTTCTCCCGCATTGTAAGCGGCGATCGCCAAGCGGTCGTCCTTGAACGTTTCTTCGAGAAACTTGAGATAACGTACGCCCCCTTCGATGTTCTGGCGCGGATCGAACGAGTTGGTCACGCCAAAGCGGCGCGCCGTGGCTGGCATCAACTGCATCAGGCCTTCCGCGCCTTTTTCAGAAATAGCGTAAGGATCGTAGTTGCTCTCCACCTGAATGACCGAGTGTACCAGTTCCGGGCTCACCTCGAGATTCTTGGCGGTCTCGTCGATGGTGGCGAGCAGGATCGGGTCGGGTGTGGTCTTCGGGGCAGCTTCCGGTTTGGGGGAGACGACCACGCGCCGCACCAGGCGTCCGGTGCGCGCATCGGCCCGCACCACGGAAATGACGTGCGGCGTCCGAGGGGTTGCGGCGGAAGCGTCCACGGCGGCGGTTTCGCCCAGCAGGCAGGCGGCGCCGAGCGCGCCGAGAACTGCCGTCCTAAGAATATTTTCCGAACAAAAACGCATGTTCTTGTTTTATCCGATTATAACCGGATTTCTCCAATCCGCAAACACATACCTTCCGGATCTACTTCGGAACGCCAGTGCTACTATTCTCTCATGGCTGCCTCCGGATTTGTGTTGGCTGGGGGACGAAGCCGCCGCATGGGGCGGGATAAAGCCCTGCTGCCGTATCGTGGACGGGTTTTGGTGGAGCACGTCGCCGGGATCGTGCGGGAGGCGCTGGGCGCGTCGGCTGAAGTCGCGATCCTCGGCGATCCAGAGTGCTACCGGGACCTCGGCTACCCTGTGCATCCCGACCAGGTCCCCAACTGTGGACCGCTGGGCGGCATCGTCACCGCGCTCAGTCTGACCAAAAGCGAGTGGAACCTGGTGGTGGCCTGCGACATGCCGATGCTCGCCGCCTCCAGCCTGCGGGTATTGGTGGAGCGAGCATTGGAATCGGGCGCTCAGTGCCTCGCCGCCAGCGGTCCTCAAGGCGAACTTGAGCCGTTGTGCGCCGTCTACCACTCGCGATGCCTCGCCGCGTTAGATCGCGCGCTTCGAGATAAGCGATTAAAAATGAAAGATTTATTGCCCGAACTCCAGCCCGAACCGGTCGCGTTCCCGCCGGCTGCACTGGCCAATGTCAACACCCCCGAAGAATGGATGCAGTTCCAGCTCCGATGACCGACAAGCTCCATTACATAGAGTTCCGCCATGTGTATAAGACGTTCGATCACCCGGTTTTAGTTGACGTCAGCTTTTTCGTGGACGCCGGCGAAACGCTCGCCGTCATCGGACGCAGCGGCGTCGGCAAGTCCGTGAGCCTCAGCCACATCATGGGCTTTTTAAAGCCGGACGAGGGCCGCGTCTACGTGTCCTACCAGGACATCACCGATTTCGACGAAGCCCAAATGCGCGAGATCCGGAAGAAAGTCACCATGGTCTTCCAGTCCGGAGCCTTGTTCGACTCGCTTACAGTGGGCGAGAACATCCTGTTTTCGCTGGAGCTGCGCGAAGACTACGACGAGAAGAATAAGGAAGACGTGGTCGACGGCCTTCTCTCCATGGTGGATCTGCTGGAATTTAAGGACGTCTACCCGGC
>DATJWJ010000096.1:0-4292 GCA_035501355.1 Bryobacteraceae bacterium
GTTGAGCGAGGAGCGCTGTTTGCCGGCTTCGGTGCGCGGGCCGGTGGAGTGCTGGGCGTTGGCGCGATTCACGGCGGCGCGATTTATGGCAGCGCGGTCGGGGACGGTGCTATGGTTCGCGGCGGTGCCGGCAGCGGCGCGATAAGCGGCGGCGCGCATTCGGTTTTCGTAGATGGCGCGGTCGGCCGCGCTGTCCAGGACGGGGCTTGCAGGTGCTGACATTTGTTTTGCCTCAGTTTGGACATAGCATGGGGCGCGGGGGCTGGATGGGGACGGGACGAGCGAAATGGCTGAGGGTGTGGCGATTATGGGAGCTGGGAAAGTGTTACTGGGATCCGATCAACCCACGGGCGAGACGAGGAGATAGGCATTGAATGCGTCCTGCCCGGCGCACTGCCGGGTCAGTTGCTTAAGAACCGGATAACCATCAGTGGTGATGGTGCGGCCGGCATTTGCCCAACTGAAGCGGAAGTATCCATCGGATTCCGGATTGGTTGTAGCCGCTAATGCGTTATCGCCGATAAACTTCTGGAAGAAGTTCAGAACGCCACGATCCATGACCCAAGCGCCGAGATAACGCATGAGCACGCCTTTGCCGACGGCTCCGTTCAGGTCATACCAACTCTGTTCGTAGAGGACACCGGTGTTCAGGTAGACCATCTCTGCATTGATCGAGACCGCATTGGCGATAGAGTCGCACGTGTCTCTCAGATATTTCGCGAGGTTGGCTGGGTTCTTGATCTTAGGGGCGGCGGCGCCGGCGATTTTAAGCAGTTCGCTTAGAGCCCCGAGGACAGCCCCCTGATCGCCCGTCCAGTATAGGCCCTTGTAGTCCCGAATGGACTTGTCGTTCACGCTCACACTCTTTCCGCAGCTCGGATAGACCAGGTTGCCCCCAGGCGCCACCGGGCAGAGGGCGCCTTGTGTGAACCAGTGGTAGAACCACTCGAACTGATCGCACGCCCCGTTGAGATATTTTTGCTCGTGGGTGAGCCCATAGAGCTGTGCGGAAAGGTTGAGGAATAGGGAATTGGTGATGAGATTTTGAACGCCTTCCGGATAGTGGTTCCAGGTACCGTTCTTTTCGTTGGGATCTTTATCGTTGTGATGCCGGCCGCCTTGATCCATAAAATCCCAGCATGTTTTCGCGCACTGCAAATACCGGGAGGCATTCGTTAACGTGTAGGCTTTGAGTAAGGCCACGCCCCACCAGCCATAGTCGTCCCACCACGCCACCAGAGGGGGCTTAGCCGGCGGATTGATGGGGTCCACGCCTATGGCAGCCTTGAAGACGGCGATGGCTTCCTCGGTCCGGCTGGCAGCTTCTTTTTGGTATCCGGGCGGCTGAGCGCGCCGATAGTAATCCATGAATGTGTCGAGCGTATTGCCCGCGTGCCAGAACCCATACGACAGGTTGGCGAGCGAATCGCCATCGTCTTTCGGCAGGTTTTTCGAATTGTTCCAAACATTAAGCAGGTTTTTGTAGCCGTCTTGCGGTTTTACGGTGGCTGGTGTCATGGCAGAAGTGATGATATTCCAAATAATCAGGGAAGTAAAGGCACGAATTTTGTTCCTGGTGCGATGAATTCTCGTGCCGCGCTTGCCATCGAACAAGCCACAGCGTCTGCCTCTTAGGATTCGTTCAGGTCCGGTTCTGGGAAGTTGATCCGCTGCTCCGTCCGGACGCGGTATCCGGGAATTGAGGCGCGACCTCTTTGACTGCGTCCTGGCGCCGCGGTGTTAAGAGTGGGGGACTACCGTTGAGTGGTGAGGTCCGTTACGGGGCGAGCGGGGAATGGCAGACGGCTTCGAGAATCGCGATCGGGGCGTGTTCCTGTTTGAGCAGCGACTCGCGGCTGACTATTATGGTTTGCTCTAGTGCGTATTGGCCCGACAGGACCGCGTGCGGGACTACGTCGGTGAATACCATCCAGGTGGAGTCGGGCGGGAATTCGAAGCGGTACTTCGGGCAGTCGCGCTGGTAGTCTGCGTTGAATTTCAGGTAGTCGTGAAAGCCTAGCATGAAGCGGTCGTAGGGCGAACGCTTATTCCCGAGGCCCGCTGCGCGGAGCATGCGGCTGAGGAACGGACCATCGGTCCCGCGCGCGATTTGCGGCAAGCCGGCGTCGGCGGCGTAGCGCGGGGCGATGGCTTCAAAAGGATCCGACGTCTGCCACACTCGGGGCTTGGTGACGTTGATGTTGGTGAACAGGCGCAGAATTAAGTCTCCGCCGGTGGGGCGCGTCGGGAAGCTATCGACGTGCAATAGGTCGTTGCGCTTCTTGGTGGGTAAGTCGCGGCCCTCTTCTTCTAGCGGGCGGAAGCTTGCGAAGTCGATCCGGCACTTGTCCATGTAGCGCGGCAGGAAGGCGCGTAAGAACTCGAGCGCGTGTTGCGAATAGGACCGCATAACCTCGCGCAGCCTCTCCGGATCTTTTACCGCGCCGCTGTCGAATCCCGTCACTTTATCGGAAGCTGGGCGATACGCGATGTTCTTATGGTGGCGGCTGGAGGAGAGTTCGCTCGAGCGCAGTACGTTGCGTTCTTCCTCGGAAAAGGGAAACGGGGTGCGGGGGAAAAACAAAACGTTGCCGCGTTCGAGCGCTAGATAGTAATCATCGCTAGGCGCCGCTTCGCCAACCGTGACGAGTTCCACGCTCTCATGATAAACGCCGCTGGCCGCTGCCCGCTACAATTGAGGATTCGTGCCGCGCGTCTCGTTGTTTGTTACCTGCGTTGTCGACCAACTATTCCCGCAGGTGGGAATAGCGATGGTGAACGTGTTGGAGGGGCTGGGTTATCAGATCGATTTCCCCGCAGCGCAAACTTGCTGCGGGCAACCTGGTTTCAACAGCGGCTATCCGGAGGAGGCGCGCAAAGTGGCGCGGCACTTTCTCGATGTTTTCGGCGATGCAGAGTACATCGTGGTGCCTTCCGGTTCCTGCACCTCGATGATCACGCATCATTTCGAAGATATTTTTCCGCGGGACGCAAAGCTCCTGGAGGATGCGCGCCGCGTTGGTCCGCGTGTTTGGGAATTTTCGCGGTTTCTGCTCGAGGTGGCCAAGGTGGAAGACGTAGGGGCGCGCTTCGATGGCGCGGTCACGTATCACGATAGTTGTCATGCGCTGCGGGAGTTGCATATCAAGGACGGTCCTCGGCGATTGCTGGCTAAAGTCCGCGGGCTGGAGTTGCGCGAAATGGAAGCCGCCGAGCAGTGTTGCGGCTTCGGGGGGACGTTTTCCGTGAAATTTCCGGAAGTCTCCGGGGCGATGGCTCGCACCAAGATCGAGTCGATCCAAAAGACGGACGCTAGTACGGTAGTCTCGATCGATTCCAGTTGCCTGATGCAACTCGACGGTGCGATCCGCCGGGCGGGCCTTCCTCTACGCACCATGCATCTGGCTGAAGTGCTGGCTTCCCGGTAACCAAATGCCCGGCGCGCCTACAGGTCGATTCCATCAGACGCTGGACGATCCACGCTTGCAGCTCGCGATTTACTCCGCTACGCAGAGGCTGATCGATCACCGGGCTGGAGCGGTGGCCGGGGAACGTCTGCCGGACTACCAGGCGCTGCGCACGCGTGCGAACGAAATCAAGAAACACACTATCGAGTATTTGGATTACTACCTGGAGCAGCTGGAATCGAATGTCGTGGCGCACGGTGGGCAGGTGGTGTTTTGCCGGACCGGCGATGAGGTGGCGGATTTCGTCCTGGAACTGGCAAAGAAGCGCAACGCCCGGCTGATCGTGAAATCGAAGTCGATGACGACCGAAGAAATTCATTTCAACGAGCATCTGGAGCGGCATCAGATGGAGACGGTGGAGACCGATCTGGGCGAGTACATTCTGCAGCTGGCCCACGAGCGGCCTTATCACATCGTCGCGCCGGCGCTGCACATGACGCGGTACGACGTAGCGGACCTCTTTAGCAAGACGCTGGGCGTGGAAAGGGAAGTGGTCCCGGAAAATCAGACCAAGATCGCGCGCGCTACGCTGCGGGAAAAATTCCTGCACGCCGACATTGGAGTAACCGGTGCGAATTTTCTGATCGCCGATTCGGGCGCAGTGGTTCTGGTGGAGAACGAGGGCAACGCGCGGCTTTCCACCTCGGCGCCCAAGATCCACATCGCGGTGGCCGGCATCGAGAAAGTAATTCCACGCGCGCAGGATTTGGCGGTGTTCCTGAACCTGCTGGGCCGCAGCGCCACGGGGCAGCCGCTCACGGTGTACACCAGCTTCTTATCGGGTCCTCGGCGCGCGGGCGAAATCGACGGGCCGGATGAGTTCTA
>DATJWJ010000097.1:0-16954 GCA_035501355.1 Bryobacteraceae bacterium
CTGCTGCTGGCGATCCTGTTCGGGCTGGCGCTCGCAAGCTGGCCACAGGCGGCGCCACTGGTGGCGGCATGCGACAAGATTGCGCACGTGGTGTTCCGGGTCATCGGCCTTATCATGCAATTGGCGCCGATCGGGGCTTTCGGCGCCATCGCCTTCACGCTCGGCCGATTCGGTATCGGCACTCTGGGCCCGCTGCTGAAGGTGCTGCTGTGCGTCTATCTCACATCGCTGGCGTTCATCTTTGTTGTCCTGGGGTCGATCGCGCGGGCGCATGGTTTCAGCTTGTGGAAATTCCTCAAGTACATCCGCGAAGAACTGCTGATTGCGCTCAGCACCTCGTCATCGGAATCGGTGCTGCCGCGGATGATGTTGAAGCTGGAGAATCTGGGGTGCTCGAAGACGGTGGTCGGACTGGTGATTCCGGCCGGATATTCCTTCAACCTCGATGGAACATCCGTGTATCTGACGATCGCGGCTCTGTTTGTGGCGCAGGCCACCAACACGCATTTGACGTTCGGCCAGGAATTGGTGATGCTGCTGGTGCTGATTTTGAGCTCCAAGGGATCGGCGGCGGTGACAGGCGGCGGTTTCATCACCCTCGCGGCGACGCTGAGCGCTCTCGGAACGATTCCGGTCGCCGGATTGACGCTGTTATTGGGAATCGATCGCTTTATGTCGGAGATGCGGACGCTGACGAACCTGGTCGGCAACGGTGTGGCGACGGTCGTCGTGGCGAAATGGGAGCGGGAGTTCGATCGCGAAAGGGCTGACCGGGTGCTGAACAGCCAAAATGGAGAATGAGGCGACCCTTGTTTATCTCGCCAAAGCTGGAATTCCGGTCGGAAGATTTTCCGGATGCTGAGCGGCGGACTGCATGGCGCGATGTTGCGCCGCCAGGGTCAACGCCGGGACAAGGGCGAAGGCCGCGGTAATTGGAAGATGAATCAACGTTGAGATTGCCGCGGGCGGCGCCGGCCAGAAATGCGGAATCACCCAGAGGATGATCTCACCCGCGCCGCTGGCCAGGATCGCGCACTCCAGTGCGATCCACCCTCTGGCGATCAGGCCGGTGCCCATTCGGCTGAGCGATTTTCTCAGCAGGACTCCCTGAAAGAACAGAAGGCAGAGAACCGGCAGTCTGGCCAACGCTACGCAATCCTCGGTTCGGACGGGGTGGCTGCCCAGCCAGCCGGAGCCGGTTTCGACCAAACGTCCGGCGGTGAACAGACAGAAAATACCCGGGACAATCCACTCGATGGCGTTGGGCCGGGCCTGGAAGTGAAACCTGCGAAGAGTACGCAAGAGCGGCCGCATAGCGGCAGCTAATACGATCAGGCGCAGCGGGCCGCCGGCAATCAGGGCCGTCAGCCGGATCTGGCCGATCAATCCGGTTCGGGGGCGCGCCGTCCAGGTTAGCGGATTCAGCAGCCAGTCGGAACCGAGGAATTGCCCGAACAGTCCGGCGGCCGTTGCGGCGGCTGCCGCTACCGTGAGCCAGCACCAGGTAGAACGCAGCGGCGACCCGGATGGGAATGATCGGATCACGACGAGATGGAGCCATAGAGCGAGCCCGGCCATAATGGTTACCGAAAAGGCATTGGTGGAGTCGGTGGTTCCCTGGATCGACACTACCTGACCGGCGGCGTTCCAGACGTACAAGAGAAACAGATGGACCAGGAGGTTCCCGCCGAGAAACAGGAACACCCATCGCGGAGCAAATTCGATTCGGTCGAAACCGGATTCCCTGGTCATTCGTTCGTTTCTCCCAATGGCAGATTCCAACGGAGTTCGCGCAGCAGGTCGTCCTGAATGACCTCTGCGGCAGCCGGACCCAGGAACGCATCGAAGATCTCGTTGGACGTTCCGAGCAACTTCTCCTCGCGCACCCCGGGATGATCGACGGTTCCCACGGCCGCGGCGCCACAGAACGTTTCCACCCGTTCCCGCACACGCCGCCGCAAGTGTAGACGCGCGCCGTTGCTTTCATTACTTTGCCAGGCGGAAATCGCGCCGAACAGGCCGGTTAGTTGCGGCTCTTGATCGGGACCAATCGGATGGGCTGCGGCGAGAGCGGCCTTCTCAGTCCTGATCTGTTCCAAACGCTCCCGGCAGCGCCGGCAACCGGCTAAATGGCGGGCGATGCGGCCGCCGGCCTCGCCGTCGCAGTAAGCCAGCAAGCGCAGGTCGCTAGGATGCATATCGTTTCTCTTCGGTGAGCGCGCGAGTCGCACGGTGCTCCTGTTGCATTCGGGCGGCAACGGCTTTGCGGATCTTGTCATGAGCCCGATTCAGCAATGCGCCGACCGTGCCCGGCTGCAACCCGAGGACGCCGGCGATCTCGTCGTAGCGCAGATCCTCCATGCGCAGGCGGACACACTCCACCTCGCGCGGCGACAATCCGATCTGAGGCAGGCCCTGGACCAGATCCACGATATCTTCGCCGCCGGGTGATGGCGAGGGATCGGGAACGTCGCGCAGCGATTCCATGCCGGCCGCGATTCGCGAAGCGGCTCGCCTATAGTCGAAAAGATAGTTGCGAACTACGCGAAAAAGCCAGGCCTTTGGCGACACGATGGATTGGCCGGAGGAACGCACGATGAAGAAGCGGAAAAACGCTTCCTGTACCGCGTCGCGGGCCATATCGGGATCACCGGCCAGAGGACACGCATAGCGGAGCATGCCAGCGGATTCTCTGGCGAAGAGATCGGCAATTTCCTCCTTCAGTCCCACTGGGGACGGAAGGTCGCGCGGACTCATCGTACCGATGTTACGCTCCGGCCAGTCCCCATCCAAGATACAGTTGAGTAACTCAGCGTGGTTGTCTTTAGTTAATTTTTGGGAATTAACTAATATTATGCTATCCCTGCCAAAAAGCTTTCCGATGCGTAAAGAATGTTACTCCGCCAGTCGTCTCTCAGTTATGAAGAGAAGCCGCAGAATCCGGGAGCGTGGCTCGGAGCCCGTAGAAGCAACCCTGGTGATCGTGCCCATGTTGCTCATGACATTTCTCATGCTGGATTTGTCAATGGTGATTTTCCTGCGCACCACCATGCAAGAGGCGGTCCGCGAGGGCGCCCGCTTCGGCATCACCGGCCAGAATTCGCCGGGACCTTGCCAGGACGATTCCATCAAATCGGTGGTCAAAACCCACGCACTTGCCTTTCTGAATAACAGCCCGGCGTCGGGCACGATCCATGTGCAATTCGTGGATCCGTCCACCGGTGGCCAGGGCACCAATGCTTACGGGAACATCATCAACGTCAAAATCGAAGGCTACAAGTACTCGGCCCTGGCGCCATTCCAGCGCCTCAACTACCCGTTGTACATTTATGCGGTCGCCAGCGACGTGGTGGAGCCTCTTTCCGGGGCTTCGCCCTGCCTCACCAATCCCACGGACCAGTAATCTCATGAGACCCACTTTGAAGCGCAGACAGTCTGGAGCAACCGTGTTGGAGTTCACGCTCTCGTTGCTCGTGCTGACCCCGCTGTTGATCGGCACATATGTCTTCGGTTTTCGTCTGGTGCGCAAGCAGCAGACCGACCAGATTACGCGCGACCTGGCGCACATGTACAGCCGCGGAGTGAATTTCAAGCAATCGGGCGCGGCAACCGAAGCTGGGACGCTGGCCAACCAGTTCGGTCTGACATCGACTGGCTACAGCGTCGTGATTTTCTCGACTATCACCATCGAGACGCCAACCATGTGCAACAACGGCACCGGAAGCAACAGTTGTGCCAACCTCAACTCGCCGGTATTCGTCGAGCAGGTGGCCATCGGGAACACATCAGCCAACAGCAGCGCCTTCGGAACACCGACCTCCAGCGGGAGCCTTCCCGCAACAGTGCCCGCTGTCGCCAATGACTACAGCACGACCCTCTCCGCCAGCGACCAGGCCAAAATGTCCTTTGCAGTCGCAAACAATTTCAATACCGTGCTGGCCCTGAATTCGGGCGAGACGTGCTACATGGTGGAAATGTACAACAACACACCCGACCTGAGTGTTCCCGGACTTACCGGTTCCCCCCAAGTGTACTCACGGGCAATTTTTTGATCCAAAAACAGATAATAGGGTCTATTTATGAGATTTACTAAAAAGCGACGAGACCAGCAAGGATTCGCCCTAATCTACGTGACCTTCATGGCGGCATTCCTGCTAATACCCATGGCAGGCCTGGCGATCGATTTCGGCATGTTGTACAACATCAAAGCCCGCCTGCAGACGGCTTGCGACGCCGCGGCCATCGGTGCCGGCTATATGTTGCACAACAGCACCAATCTGAATGATCCGACGCAGGTAGCCGCGATCAAGGACGCCGCGCAGCGCTATTTCAACGCCAATTATCCGACCCACTATTTTGGATCGACGATTGTCAGCTATGACTCGACGCCGGCCAGTTCCACTGGCGGAAAGAATATTACCGTGCGGGCCACCGCCACCGTGCCCATGTTGCTGATGCGCGTGCTTGGCATTACGCAATCCACGGTTGGAGCCATGGCGGTGTCGAACGTTCGTTATATCGCCATGATGATCGTGGTGGACCGGTCCGGATCGGTGACCAGAGAAAGCGCGGACGGCATCATCAAGAGCGCGCTAAATACTTTCGTCGCGGCATCAAGCACCTCGTACCTGGTGGATGGCACCGACACCGTTGGGATGGTCAGCTTCGGCGGAACCTGGAATTTGGATTACAGTCCCACGCTCCATTTCCAATCCGGAACACCCAATATTGGAACAGCCATCAGCAACATTCCGTTCGACACCGTGAACAATGCCAGTTCCACCAATACGATGGAAGGACTCTATCAAGCGTGGTATCAGCTATATCAGATGAATCTGCCCGGCTCACTGAACGTGATTCTGCTGCTGACTGATGGACGCCCCAGTGCCTTTACCAGCTACTTCACGCCAACGGCAAACTGCAGCCCTCTGAGCCAACGGTCCGGGGTATTCACGACGACCGTTGGCTCCTGGCCCCCGCCAACGAGCAACAACTCCTACGGTTTGTATACCAGCATATTCTCTACACTGCCGGAGAATAATAATCTTGCCCCGCCCACTAACGGCTGTGCATATAAGACCAACCAAAACAATGTGTACTCGGATTTCAGCAGCGCCATCCCCGGTTCGGTCGGGCCAGTGGACAACGTCGGATCGGGCAGCGGGTATCCGCCAGGTTTTAGCACCAAGGGCACCGGCATTGGGACCCAGACGGGATATTACTCGGCGTCTTTGCCGCCCGCGTCCTGCACCAACATGAAGAATGCGCAGTGCGGCCGCTATTCTGCGTTCAATGCCGCAGACAATATGGCAGCGAAGATCCGCACGGACACAACCCTATCTCCGATGATCTTCGCAATCGGCCTGCACTATGCCGCCGGCTCAGAAGAGCCCCCGGACGACGACTGGTTGGCGCGGGTTGCCAACGATCCGAACTACGTAACTGTTGGCAGCGACGCGTCGCACGTGGCCGCGGGCAAGACGGTCTATCAAGCTGGGCAAACACCCGGAATGTACTGCACCGCGACCAATACACTAGCCGGTCTCAACACCTGTTTCCAGCAAGTCACATCCCACCTTCTTCGACTGACGCAATAACCGATAAGATCAGCGGCGCCTCGACCGCCTGGGCCTACCACCCACACGACGGCCACCTCGATGAGGTGGCCGTTTTTTATCCTTGAAGGAACCGACGCCGCGCCACCCATTTATCCTTCATAATGATCTAAACACTAACTTTAGTCAGCTATCTTCAGTAATCCGGACAAAATAAGTAAAAAAAGTGCGTACGTTGTAAAGAACCACAGAGGGTAAATACGTCTTTTCGGCATGAGGGGAAGCCGCAGGATCCGCGAGCGGGGCTCAGAGCCCGTCGAAGCAACTCTGGTGATCGTACCGATGTTGCTTATGACCTTTCTCATGCTGGATTTGTCGATGGTGATTTTCCTGCGCACGACCATGCAGGAAGCCGTCCGGGAGGGCGCCCGCTTTGGCATCACGGGCCAGAATTCGCCAGGACCGTGCCAGGACGACTCCATCAAGTCGGTCGTCAAGACTCATGCGCTCGGCTTTCTGAACAACAGCCCGGCATCGGGCACGATCCACGTTCAGTTCGTGGATCCATCCACCGGCGGCCAGGGCACCAACGCGTACGGCAACATCATCAACGTCAAGATCGAGGCGTACAAGTACTCGGCTCTGGCGCCGTTCCAGCGCTTGAACTACCCCCTGTACATCTATGCTGTCGCCAGCGATGTGATCGAGCCGCTATCCGGCGCCTCACCTTGCCTCACAAATGCAACGGACCAGTAACTGTATGCGACTATCTGCGAATCGTAAACAATCCGGAGCCACGGTGTTGGAGTTCACGCTCTCGCTGAGCGTGCTCGTTCCGCTGTTGATCGGCACATATGTTTTCGGCTTCCGCCTGGTGCGGAAGCAGCAGACCGACCAGATCACTCGCGACCTGGCGCACATGTACAGCCGCGGGGTGGATTTCACGAAGTCCGGCGCGGCCACCGAGGCCGGAACCCTGGCGAACCAGTTTGGTTTGACATCCACCGGCAACAGCGTCGTGATCTTCTCCACCATTCAGATTGAAACCGCGACCGCGTGCAACAGCGCCACGGGAAGTTCCAATTGCACGAATCTCAACCAGCCGGTATTTACGCAGCAGGTGGCCATTGGCAACACTTCGGCGAACAGCAGCGCGTTCGGAACGCCAACCTCCGGCGGCAGTCTTCCAGCAACAGTGCCGGCCGTTTCCAATGATTACAGCACCACCGTCTCCGCTACGGCGCAGGCCACCAACACCTGGGCTGTCGCCAATAACTTCAACACGATTCTGGCCCTGAACAGCGGAGAGGTCTGCTACATGGTGGAGATGTACAACAACACTCCGGATCTGAGCGTACCCGGACTTACGGGCGCTCCACAAGTGTATTCCCGGGCAATTTTCTAGCGAACTGATTCAGAGGCTTCCTATATATGCTGCGGCTCACACGAAAACGGCGGAATCAACAAGGCTTTGCATTGATCTATGTGACCTTGATGGGAGCTTTCCTGCTGATCCCCATGGCCGGTCTGGCTGTGGATTTCGGCATGTTGTACAACATCAAAGCTCGCCTGCAGACAGCCTGCGATGCCGCGGCCATCGGAGCCGGCTATATGCTCCACGCCAGCACCAACCTGAACGATCCCACTCAGTACGCCTCGATTACCAACGCCGCCCAGCGTTATTTCAACGCCAATTACCCGACGCATTACTTCGGTTCGACGATTGCCAGTTACAGCGCCGTTCCCGCCAGTTCCACGTCAGGCAAGACCATCACCGTGACGGCCAGCGCCAACGTCCCCATGCTGTTGATGCGGGTGCTCGGCATCACGCAATCCACGGTCGGAGCCATGGCGATATCGAACGTCCGCTACATCTCGATGATGATCGTCGTGGACCGGTCGGGGTCGGTCACGGGAGAAGGGGCGTCCAGCATCATTCAAAGCGCATTGACCACGTTCGTAGCGACATCCTCGAGCTCGTACATGGTCGATGGCACGGATACAGTCGGCATGGTCAGCTTCGGCGGCCAATGGAAACTGGACTATTCGCCCAACACTCACTTCCAAAGCAGTACGCCTAACATCGGCACGGCCATCAACAACATTCCATTCGATTCGAACAGTTCGACCAACACGACCGAGGGACTCTATCAAGCGTGGTATCAGCTGTACCAGATGAATCTGCCCGGCGCGTTGAATGTGATCGTGCTGCTCACCGACGGGCGTCCCAGTGCTTTTACCAGTTATTGGACACCGAAGTCCTCCTCAAGCTGCAGCAGCAAGATACAGCGGGCCGGGGTTTTCGAGACCTACGTTTCGCTCGGCTCCTATCCGTATTGGCCGCCGCCGACCAGTCCGAATGAGTCCACCGGACTGTATGCCACGCAGTATACTTCCACGCCCGAGACAAGTAACCTCGCGGCCAGCAGCGCAGGCTGCGCCTACAACTCGAACACAGCCAATGTCGCCAATGACTTCACCAGCAGCGCGTTCCCCAACTCGGTCGGGCCGGTAGACAATGTGGGCTCCGGATCGGGATATCCTCCCGGATTCAGCACCGCGGGAACCGGCCTGTCGACGCAAACAGGCTATTATTCGACCGGCGGCAACAGCATGACCAACCCGAAAATGGGACGCTATGCCGCATTCAATGCCGCCGATAACCTGGCCAAATTGATCCGGCAGGACACGACTCTGTCGCCCATGTTGTTCGTCATCGGGCTGCACTACAGCAACACCTCGACCGAACCGCCGGATGACGACTGGCTGGCGCGCGTTGCCAATGATCCGAACTACGTGACGGTGGGCAGTGACTCATCGCACGTCGCCGCCGGGCAAACGGTGTACCAAACCGGGCAGACGCCCGGCATGTACTGCTCTACCGACAATACGCTGAGCGGACTGAACACCTGCTTCCAACAGGTCACCTCGCACCTCCTGCGATTGACGATGTAGCCAGGCGGGCCGGCTTCCGTTCCGATTGCCGGACGCCACAGTGCAGATCCGGACGGACTTTCTCGAAAAAGCCGGCAATTTCATGAAAAGCCGCTTGACCTGCGCCGAGTCAGGTCGATATAGTGGCAATTTGCCAAACCAAAACAAACCTATCGTTCTGGAGAAACTCAGCCTCGGTGTCGGCGACCGTTTCGCTCACCAGGCCAAGGCACAGTTGACGGCTTGTCTTCACGCGGAAAGCCAGGGCGCCGTGATCGTTCCGGTATGGAATAAATCGAACCGCGAGCACAAGACCGTCGGATCGATGCCTTCCAGCACCCGAAGCGCGGCCGACGCCGCTGTTCGCGAGTTGGGTTGGAAGCACAGCTACTACGTGGACGCCGATCACATCAACCTCGATACGGTGGCCAACTTCCTGGCGGTTTCGGACTTCTTTACCATCGACGTGGCAGATGCCATCGGCCGCCCGCCGGAGGCCGGAGTCGCGGAGAACTTTCTGGCGCGGCACCCCGAACTGAACGGGAGGATCGAAATCGCGGGAATCGCCGACGCTATATCCATTACTCCGGAGACCGCGCTGGCAGCGGCCGGCAAATATCTCGGAGCGGTCGCGGAAGCCGGCCGGATCTATCGTCATATCGCGGAACAGAAGGGCGCCGGCACTTTTGTAGCGGAGGTTTCGATGGATGAGACGGATTCGCCGCAAACTCCGCCGGAGCTGCTCATCATCCTGGCGGCGATCGCCGACGAGAACATTCCGATTCAGACGATTGCTCCGAAGTTCACGGGACGCTTCAACAAAGGCGTCGATTATGTCGGCGACGTGGAACAATTCGAGCGGGAGTTTTCGTCGGACATCGCGGTAATCGCCCACGCGGTGCGCGCGTATTCGCTGCCGGCCAATCTGAAGCTGAGTGTGCACTCCGGCAGCGATAAATTCTCGCTGTACGGGCCCATCGCGCGCTCGCTGCGCCAATCGGGCGCGGGTGTGCACCTCAAGACCGCCGGAACCACGTGGCTGGAGGAATTGATCGGGCTGGCCGAAGCATCGCCGGAAGGACTGGCGACCGCCAAGGAAATCTACCGCAGCGCGTTCGATCATATGGACGAGCTGTGCGCCCCCTACGCCACCGTGATCGACATCAATCTCAAGTGCCTTCCTTTGCCCGAGACGGTGGAACACTGGACTTCCGAGCAGTATGCCGGCGCGCTCCGGCACGACCAACGAAATCCGTTGTTCAACCCGCACTTCCGCCAATTGCTGCACGTCGGATACAAGATCGCCGCCAAAATGGGGCAGCGATACCTCGACATGCTGGTGGCGTGCGAAGCGTCGATTTCGCGGAATGTCACCGAGAACTTGTATTCCCGCCATATCCAGCCCTTGTTCCTGAGGGGCTGATTATTCCCGGAGGTGGTTGTATGAAGATGGCAGCGGTTTTGGCGATCACGCTGGAGTCTGCCGCCCTATGTGTGTGGGCGCAGGATACGCGCACCGTCATCGAACCCAGGATTCCGCCGGTTTGTTCGTCTGTGGCGGCAAAACTCAAAGTGGTGGATGGCAAAACCCTGGCGCCCGAGGACGAATCCAAGGCCGACACGCAGCGCATTCAGCAAGCCCTCGATGCCTGCCCGGCCGGGCAAGGGGTGGAGTTGAAGGTGGATGGCGCGAACCGGGCTCTGTTGAGCGGGCCCTTGCAGTTGCGGGCGGGTGTGACGCTCGTCGTCGCGAAAGGCGCGGTGCTGTTCGCTTCTCGCAACCCTCGCGACTACGATGTGACTCCCGGTTCCTGCGGGGTCGTAAATAACGGTGGCCGCGGCTGCAAACCCCTGATCGCCGGGGATAACGTCGCCAACGCGGGGGTGATGGGCGATGGGATCATCGATGGCCGTGGATGGGCTCAACTGGAGGGCCAGACCGTGTCGTGGTGGGACCTGGCGCAGCAGGCCAGGACAAACGGCCATCAGCAATGTCCGCGCATCCTGGTGCTGAACGGCTGCAATAATTTCACGCTGTATAAGATCACGTTGAAGAATTCGCCGAACTTTCACGTGGCGTATAACGGCGGCAACGGATTCACGGCGTGGGGCGTGGTGATCGACACCCCGAAGGCCGGCCGCAACACCGACGGCATCGACCCGGGCAACTCCACGAACATCACCATCACCCACTGCTACATCAACGCCGGCGACGACAACGTCGCGGTGAAGGCCGGGAGGCCCGGGCCGACTACCAATATCACGATTTCGCACAATCACTTCTATGCCGGGCACGGCGTGTCGATCGGCAGCGAAACCGATGGCGGCCTGCGAAATATGCTGGTGACCGACCTATCCATCGATGGCGCCGATAATGGCATCCGCATCAAATCCAATGCCAGCCGCGGCGGGAAGGTAGAGCATGTGGTGTACGACGATGTTTGCATCCGGGACACGAAGAACCCGATCCTCATGGATACGCATTATTCGGCCGCGCCCACTCCGAACCATGACCACGTGCCGTTATTTACGGATATCATGCTGCGCAACGTCCGTATCGAAGGGCAGGGGAAGGTGACGCTCGATGGTTACGACGAGCAGCATCGCCTGGGAATCACGTTCGACAATGTGGTGATCGACGATCTGAAGAAGATCAAATTCGCCAGCAGCCATGCCGTCGTGAAAATTGGTCCGGGGCCTGTGAATTTCAAGCCGGAAGGTGTGGATGTGACCGTCGAAGGATCGGCGGGACAAGGTGCCGAAAATTCCTGCCAGGCGAAGTTCGTGCCCATGCCATCGACGGCTGTCGGAAACTAGGCACAAATCTGGCGGAGTCAGGGTGGGCGTTGTGGGCCCAATGTGATAGATTGACGGGACATGACGCCACAAGATGCCCTGCAACGCGCTCAGACGCGGCTTTCCGGCGAAGGTTTTGAGTTTCTGCCTAATGCCGCGTCCGGCAATTTTCTGGCGGCGGCGCGCCGCTCACGATTCGAAATCTCGAAGTTCGGAAACTTCGAAGTGTTTTTCGTTTTTGTGCGCCTGGAACGGCCCGACATTCCGACAGTGCAGTCGTATTCCGCCAACGCGTTTCAGTACGCATTGAAGAACAAGAAGTTCGGGCTGCCCTGCGGATTCTTCGAGGCTGTGTGCTGCTATCCCGTGGCTTTAGTGGAGTGGGCCGACCCGGGACTGGTGGCTTTCCTGCGCAACGAGACACCGCCCAAGCATTGGTCGGCCTTCGAAATGCCCGTTGTGTGGAATGTTGCACAGGACGAACTGTATTGCCTGGAAAAGACGCCGATCTGGGGCGCGGCTTATTATAGTTCGTTTCGCAAGCAGGCGTACGCGATGCTGGGGCGGGGGGCCGAGGGAATGGCGCGCGGGGCTTCAGCTTAGCTCAGATCTATTTTCTTATAGATGTCAGCGAGAGTAAACTTGCCGTCGAGCAACTGAAGTTCGAGCGTGTCTTCCGGACGACTGAAGGACCTGAGAGTCCCACTGCCATCGCCTTGCCGACCGAAGAGATCTACATGTACTCGATCGGAAGAGACAAGAATCACGAACTAGCAAAGTGGGGCAGATCCCGCGACCTGCCCCACTCACAAACTACGCCGTCCGCTGCGTCTCAGCCTTATCGCCGGAGATGGCCGCCTGCGCCGCCGCCAGCCGCGCGATCGGCACGCGGTACGGCGAGCAGGAAACGTAATCCATCCCGACGCGATAGCAGAACTGCACCGAGTTCGGCTCGCCGCCGTGTTCGCCGCAGATGCCGATCTCGAGATCGGGGTTGGTCTTGCGGCCCAGTTCAACCGCCATCTGCACCAGCTTGCCGACGCCTTCCTGGTCGAGAACGGCAAAGGGGTCGTTGGGCCAGATCTTGCGGTCTTCGTAGTCTTTCTTAAAGGCGCCGTAGTCGTCGCGCGAAATGCCCATTCCCATCTGCGTCAGGTCATTCGTGCCGAAGCTGAAGAATTGCGCTTCCTTGGCGACGGAGTCGGCGGTCAGGGCGGCCCGCGGCACTTCAATCATCGTGCCGACCATGTATTTCAAGTTCTTCATGCCGGCCTTTTCAAGCACTTCTTCGGCCACCTGCACCACGATTTTCTTCTGATTCTCGAGCTCTTTGACGCCGCCAATGAGCGGAATCATGACTTCGGGAATCACCTTGAAGCCTTTCTTCGCTACCTGTACTGCCGCCTCGAACACCGCGCGTGCCTGCATTTCGGTGATCTCCGGATAGGTAATGCCCAGACGGCAGCCGCGATGGCCGAGCATGGGGTTGAATTCGTGCAGCTCTTCCACGCGATGCAGCAGATCGGGCAGCACGGTCTTGAGGTTCTTCACTTCCGCGCCGAACCGTTTGTACTTCTCCACCATCTCCTTCTTCTTCTTGATGTCCGCATGCGGCAGCACCGCGATGTCGACCATCAGGTCTTCGCGCTTGGGTAGAAACTCGTGCAGCGGGGGATCGAGCGTGCGGATCACCACCGGGAATCCATCCATGGCTTCGAAAAGCCCGGCGAAATCGCGGCGCTGGAACGGCAGCAGCTTGGCCAGAGCCTTGCGGCGCGATTTTTCGTCGCGCGCCAGGATCATGGCCTGCATGTGTTCGATACGATCCTCGGCGAAGAACATGTGCTCGGTGCGGCAGAGGCCGATGCCTTGCGCGCCGAACTTGCGAGCGGCCTTGGCATCGCGCGGGATATCGGCGTTGGCGCGAACTCCGAAATCACCGCGGAACTCGTCGGCCCAGCTCATGAACGAGGCCAGAATGCCGGAGGTCGGATCGGCATCGAGCGTGTTGGCTTTGCCGCCGAACACTTCGCCCGTCGAACCGTCCAGCGACAGCCAGTCGCCTTCCTTCAACGTCATCGCCTTGCCGTTTACGGTGACGCTGACGGTTTTCTTCTTCTCCTCCACCAGAAAAGCTTCGGCGCCGGCGACGCAGGGCGTACCCATTCCGCGGCACACCACCGCGGCGTGACTGGTCATGCCGCCGCGCGACGTCAGAATGCCTTTGGCCACTTCCATGCCGTGGATGTCGTCGGGAACAGTCTCTTTGCGCACCAGGATCACAGGAGCTTTCTTGGACGCTTCAACCGCCTCATCGGCCGTGAATACGATGGTGCCCACGGCCGCACCGGGCGAAGCCGGCAGGCCGGTCGCCAGCTTGGCGAGCGTCTTCTTGGATGCAGGGTCGAGCACCGGATGCAGTAGCTGATCGAGCTGCTGCGGATCGACGCGCAGCACGGCTTCTTCCTTGCTGATCAGCCCTTCTCCGACCATTTCGACGGCGATGCGGACGGCTGCCGGACCGGTGCGCTTACCGTTTCGCGTCTGCAGCATGTACAGCTTGCCATCCTGCACCGTGTACTCGAAATCCTGCACGTCGCGGTAGTGCTTTTCGAGCATAGTGGTGATTTCGTGAAGCTGTTTGTAAACGTCGGGATTCCACTTTTCGAGCTCGGAGATTGGGTGCGGCGTGCGGATGCCCGCCACGACGTCTTCGCCCTGCGCGTTCTCCAGGAATTCGCCGTAGAACACTTTCTCGCCGGTCGCCGGGTTGCGCGTGAAACCCACGCCCGTAGCCGAAGTTTCGCCCAGGTTGCCGAACACCATTGCTTGCACATTCACGGCCGTGCCAAGGTTATCGGGAATCTGGTTCATCTTGCGGTAGTGTTTGGCGCGGTCGTTGAACCAAGAGCGGAAGACGGCGTCGCGGGCGCCCTTCAACTGCGCCATGGCGTCCTGCGGGAACGGATGGCCGGTCTTCTTTTCGACCAGTTTCTTGTAGCCCTCGATGACCTGCTGCAGGTCTTCAGCGGTCAGCTCCGTGTCCAGCTTGGCTTTGGCTTTCTTCTTCTGCCCTTCGAATATGGCGTCGAAATCGTGCTTGGAAATATCCAGCACCACGTTGCCGTACATCTGAATGAAGCGGCGATAGCAATCGTAGGCGAAGCGCGGATTGTTGCTTTTGGCCACCAGCGACTTCACGGTTTGGTCGTTCAGGCCGAGATTGAGAATGGTGTCCATCATGCCCGGCATGGAGAACTTGGCGCCCGACCGCACGCTCACCAGCAGCGGATTGTCCACGTTACCCAGTTTTTGGCCCATGCGCTCTTCGAGCGTGGCCAAAGCCTGCAGCATTTCCTTGTCGACCTCTTCGGGGACTACGTTTTTGTGGTCGAAATAGATGTTGCAGACCTGAGTGGAAATGGTGAAGCCGGGCGGTACTGGGAGCTTCGCGCGGCTCATCTCGGCCAGGCCGGCGCCTTTGCCACCCAGAATATCTTTCATCTTTCCGTCGCCATCGGCCGTTCCGTTGCCGAACGAATAGACATGCTTGCTCATTCTTCTTCGCTCCTATGATGAAGTTACGATCTCCGAAAAATCCGCCACTTTGGAGAACTCTCTCCGCAGTTCGAAAAGCAGTTGCAGGCGATTCAGGCGAACCGCCTCGTCAGGCGCATTGACCAGCACCTTGTCGAAAAACAAATCTACTTTGGGCCGGAGCCTCGAAATCACGCTCTCGATCGGCTGTCCGGCAATACTGTTGTACTCGGCGTAAAGTTCGCGTTCAGGTTCCTCCATTAGCAAATCCCCGCGGAATCCGGCTTCACCGCCGAATTTCGCCTGCTCGAGAATGTTGCGGATGCGTTTGAAACTGGCCGCCAGCGGCTCGAAATCGGGCGACGATCGCAGCGCGCGAATCCGCTCCAGCCGCGATTCGAGATCCGGCAGATTGCTCCAGCCCGCCGCCATGGCCGCGTTCACTTCGTCGTATTGGAATCCGCGGACGTCCTTGAAGTAGAACTTCACACGCTCCTGGAAGAACGCGATCAGATCCGCATTGCCTTCCAACAGGTCGAGCAGCGGCAGCGCCATCTTTCCTTCCACCAGAATTTTCACCACTCCCTGCGCGGCGCGGCGCAGCGCGAACGGATCCTTGGATCCGGTGGGAATCAGGCCGACGCGGAAGCAGCCGCGCAGGGTGTCGAGCTTATCGGCCAGGGCCACGATGCGTCCGGTCTTGTGGCGCGGAATGGAATCCTCCATGCTGACCGGTTTGTAGTGGTCGTAGATGGCCTGCCAGACTTCCTCGCGCTCGCCCTGCACGCGTGCGTATAGCCCACCGACCACGCCTTGCAGCTCGGTAAACTCCTTCACCAGTTCGGTGACGAGGTCGCATTTGCAAAGATCGGCCGCACGGGCAGCCGACGCCTTGCCGCCCAGTTCCTTGACCAGCGCTTTCATCCGCTTGGCCTTGTCTTTGTACGACCCCAGCTTAGCCTGGAAAGTGACATGCGCCAGGTCGGCCCGCCGGTCGAGCAAGGTCTTCTTCAGGTCCGTCTCCCAGAAGAAGCGGGCGTCGTTGAAGCGGGCGCGCAGCACGCGCTCATTGCCGCGGCGGACGAAACCCTCCGGGTCGGACCCGATGTTCATCACCGCGACGAACTTGGGTTGCAGTTTTCCCTCGCTATCCTCGACCGAGAAATACCGCTGATGATGCCGCATGACCGTCACCAGCACTTCCGCAGGCAGTTCCAGGAACTGCGCGTCGAATGAGCCTTCGATGGCCGTAGGAAATTCCGTAAGGTAGACGAGGGTTTCGAGCAGAGCGTCGTCGATCTTGGCCGCGCCCAGACCGCTCAAAATGCGTTGCCGGCGCTCATCGGCGGAAAGAATCACGCCGTGATCGCGCAGCCGCTGCTCAAAATCGTCGCACGACACCACGACTTCGCGCGCGCCCAGCCGCCGATGTCCGCTGGTGAGATTGCCGCTGCGCACGCCGCCGATTTCGAACGGCACGATATCGTCGCCCAAGAGCGCCACCAGCCAGCGGATCGGCCGGATGAACCGCGGACCGCTCTTCGCCGTCCAGTACATGGTCTTGGGGAAGTAGATTCCCAGGATGATTCCAGGCAGCGCTTCCGCCAGAAGGTCTTTGGTCGCGCGACCGGCGATCTTCTTGTGGAAGACGTAATACTCGCCTTTGGGTGTGGTTTCGACGGTAAGGTCGGCGGCCGTTACGCCCTGTTTGCGGGCAAAGCCTTCGACGGCCTGCGGCGGCGCACTCTTCGCGGGACCTTGCAAGCGCTCCACGCTGTCCGCCTGACGCTCCTCGATGCCCCAGGCACGCAACACCAGGCGGCGCGGAGTCGCATCCACCTGGACGCGCTCATGCGGCAGCGCCAGTTTTTCGAATCCGGCACGCAGATCGTCAAGCGCGGATTTGATCATCCAGTCGGGGATTTCCTCGGAACCGATCTCCAGCAGAAATGGCAGACTCATGCCGCCGCCTCACTGTAGGCCTTGTGGGGCAGGTTTGTAACCTGCGGCGGATTTTCAATCCGCCTGTCCGCGTGCAATACCGATTCCGAATTCCAATCTGAAACCCCTTTTCCGCACGAGCGCCGACTGTAGGGCGGGCTGGCAGCCTGCGGCGGACTGGCAGTCCGCCT
>DATJWJ010000098.1:0-5175 GCA_035501355.1 Bryobacteraceae bacterium
CCGGGCCCGTGAAGCCTTTGCTCACCAGGTAATCCGCCAACGCCTGCGCGCGCGCCGTGAATTGCTGCGAGGTGGCGGAAATGGCCGAGCCCAAATTCGTCTGGTGGAATTGTTGACGGCGTTCGGCGACAGTCGTGATGAGGGCGATGCCGAAGCTGCCGCCCCAGTTGCGAAAGAAATTGGTGAGGCTTGAGGCGCGATTATTCTGGTCCGGCCGCAATTGCGAGTACGAGATGACGCTGATCGGCACAAAGAAGAAGCCGTATCCGAATCCTTGAAACGCGCGCGCCAACACATAGTGCCGGTAATCCGTTGCCAGCGTGAATGTGCTGTAGTGCCACAGCGCAGCCCCGATTAGCGACACGCTGAACATCACGAGAGTTTTCGGGTGGATGATCTTGCGCTGAATCAATTGCGCGCTGACCGGCGCCAGCATGCTGATAACGAGCGCGCCCGGCCCCAACACGACTCCCGCATCGATTGCGCGATAGCCGTAAAGCGATTGGAGAATCTGCGGAATCAACGTGGTGCTCCCAAATAAGCCAATGCCGAAAACGAAGAACAGCACATTCGCAATGGCGAAGTTCCGGTTGGCCAGCAGTCGAAAGTCGATCACCGGCTCGCTGACCCGCATCTCCCAAATCACCGTAGCGATCCAGCCGAGTAACGCAATTGCCAGCAACCAGCAGATGTAACTGCTGCCGAACCAGTCTTCGATCTGCCCGCGATCGAGCGCGATCTCGAGCGCGGCGGAAGCAATGGCGATCAGGCCGATTCCCACGCCGTCCACCGTCAGCTTGCCGTTCCGCCGCACGCCGGCTCGTTCGGCGCTAAAAGCCGGCGGATCCTGGACGAGCCGGGTGGTCAGCAAGAAAGCCAAAATACCAATCGGAATGTTGATGAAGAAGATCCAGCGCCAACTGTAGTTGTCTGTGATCCAGCCTCCCAGAACCGGGCCGATGGCCGGCGCGGTCACGATGACGATCGTGTACAGCGCGAAGGCCGATGCCCGCTTCGCCGCAGGAAACGTATCGATCAGGATCGCCTGCGCCACGGGCGCGAGTCCGCCTCCGGCGATGCCCTGCAGCACGCGGCTCGAAAGCATGATGCCGAGCGTTGGCGCCAGACCGCAAAACAGCGACGTCAAAGTGAACAGCGCCACGCACGCCAGGTAGTAGTTCTTCCGGCCGAACACGCGGCTCAGCCATGCGGACATCGGCAGCACCACGGCGTTCGCAACCAGGTAGGTCGTCAGGATCCAGGTCACTTCGTCGTAGCTTCGTCCCAGGCCGCCACCGATATACGGAAGGGCGACATTGGCGATCGACGTATCCAGCAACTCCATAAAGGTTGCAAGCGTCACGGTCAAGGCGATCAGCCAGGGATTCACATTGGGTCGATCGGCGGTCATATTGCCTCCTCAGCGAACCTTCACTGTGGGCTCGACGGACATTCCGGGCCGCAGCACATGTTGCGGATCTTCATTTTTGTTGACGCGAATTCGGACCGGGAACCGTTGCACGACCTTGACGTAATTTCCGGTCGCGTTCTCCGGCGGAAACAGGCTGAACAGCGGACCGGCCGCGCCGGGCATGTTCTCGAGGTATCCATTGAAATCGCGATCCAGCGTATCGACGTGAATGCGAACCGGTTCGCCGGCCTTCATTCCCTTGAGCTGGGTCTCTTTGAAGTTGGCGGTGATCCAGATGTCATCCAGGGGAACCAGGATCATCAGAGCCTGGCCAGGTTGGATGCGGTGGCCGAGTTCGACCGTTTTCCGCCCGACGACGCCGCTCACGGGAGCGTAGATCTTCGTATAGCTGAGGTTGAGCCGCGCGGTGCGGACTTCCGCCGCAGCTTGCTCGATGTGGCCATTGGCGGTTTGCGTTTTGGCCTTGGCATCAACAAGCTGCTGCGGCGCTGTGCGCGCTGCATCCACTTCAGCCTCGCGCTGCGCAACCAGGTTTTTCGCCTGCGCGATCTTATGTTCGCTCGACTGTATGGTGGCTTGGTCGGCTTCGACGGCCTGCGCCGCGGAGATGGCCTCGGTCTCGCGGGCGTCGTACTCGGAGCGCGAGATCTCATGCTTCTCGACCAGCGCGAGGTATCGGACGCGATCGCGCTCGGCGCGTTCCGAATTGGCTTGATCCTGCTCGAACCGGTGCCGGGCCGCGGTAAGATTCGCTTCCGCCTCGTTCACGGCCGCAGCCGCTTCCTGCACGGCGGCTTCGGAAGCACGCAGCCGATTGGATGAGCTCGCATCGATGATCGGCACGTTTACCTGCGCGGAAATTGCCTCGGCCTTGCGTGTATCGAGGTCTGCCTTAGTACGATCCAGTTCGGCCTGGTAGTCGCTGGGATCCAGTTCGACCAAGAGGGTTCCGGCTTCCACGAACTGGTTGTTTTCCGCCTTGGGATTCACATAAACCACGGTGCCGCTGATGCGCGAGCTGATCGAGTCGAAATGACCGTCCACCTGCGCGTCGTCGGTGCTCTCGAATCCCCGCGACTGGCGCCAGTATGCCGTCCCGCCCGCCGCTATACCCAGGATTGTGAATACGGCAAGCCAGCGCGAAATCCTGTGCTTGCGCGCGTTGTGGGTCGCCGGTTTGGATTCCACCAGTTTCGGTTTCGGCGCTTCGTCCGGAGCCGTTTGTTCGAGTTCCAGTTCTTTGGTCATGTTATTTCCCTCCCAGCAACTGAGGCAGCCCGGTCTCGGCGGCGCCCATGGCGCGCGCCAAAGCGAGGGTTGCCACGTTGAGTGAATACAAACTTTGGATGTAGTTCTCGTTGGCTGCGGCGACTGCTTCCTGCGCCTGGACCACTTCCAAATAGTTCGTCACGCCGTTCGTATAGCGGTCCCGCGATTGCGACAGAGCGCGATCTGCAAGCGCCCGATTGTTCTCAGCCACCTGAACGCTGGACTTCGACGCGTTCACGTCTAGCCAGGCCACGCGCACGTCGTAGGCGATCCGTCCCCGCAAATCCTGGTATTCCGCGCGTCGCCGTTCGAGGTCTGCCTGCGCCTGTCCGATATCGGCACTGATCCGGCCGCCGGTGTAGAGCGGCACAGAGATCGCGCCCGCCAACTCGTAAACCTGGTTTAAGTTGCCCGCGTTTCTGCCACCGCCGCCATAATTTGCATTGAACGAAAGAACCGGGAGGCGCTGCGCCTTCTCGGCGCGCAGCGTGGACTCCGCGGCGTGCACCGAGGCCTCAGCACTTGCCAGATCCGCCCTTCCGTGGAGCGCTTCCACGGTTGCAGTGTCCAGCGCCATCCTCTCCAAGCGAACCGGCGACGGCTTGTCGCTGAGTTCGAACTGCTGATCGATGGCGAGCCCGGTGATGCGCGCGAATGTCAGCTTGTCGATTTCCAGCCTGTTCGTGACGTTGGTCAACCACTGTTCGGTGGATTGACGTTCGACCTGAGCGCGCAAGGCTTCGATCTCGGGAGATACTTCGGACTTTACCCGGTTCGCTGTCAGTTGATCGAGTTCCCTAGCTGCGGCCAATTGGGCCTTGGCGGTTTCCACACGCGCGGCGCTGGCAACGACCTGGAAGTAGGCGGTGCCGACCGCGAGCACAACGACGTCGCGCGCATCCTTCACGCTGAACGCGGATGCCTCTTCGTCCTGTTGGCGGGCGTGATATCGCTGGCGAAGTTCCCGGTCGAACAACGACTGCGAGACGCCCACCCGGGCATCCTGGTACCCAAATCCTCCGCTGGTTGCGGGAAGTGCCGGCAACCCAGGGATCGACGGAAGTTTCAGCCCGATTTCCGCGTAGCTGATGTTTTCGTAAGCTGCCTTCGCGCTGGCTGAGATCTGCGGCAACAACGCCGATAATGCGCGCAGCCGCTCCGCGCGGACATCGCTGCTGGCGTGTTCCGACTCAACCAGGCCGAGGTTGTAGCGCAACCCGCGCGCCAGGGCTTCTTCCAAGGAGAGCTTGAGCACGGTTCCAGTGTTCTTCCCCGGCACGCTGCCCAAGTATGGGTTCTGCCGCTGCGTGGCCTGGGCACTGGGAGTCGTCGTTCCTTCAGCGGGGCTGATCGGTTTCGGGGTCGTGATTGAATACGTGGACTGCGCGGACGCTGCCAACGCGCCAACCGCCAGGATCGCTATCGAGATATTTAGTTGCTTCGTCGCCATTTTCTGCCCGGCCCTTTCATTCCGTTTCACGCCGGCAGGAGGTGCATGGCGAGCGCCACTCACAAGCGATTGATTTCCAAGGCCTTCTTCGTGCGAGCGACGCTCCGGAATCAGCAAAATGCTGATAACTCGGCAATGCTCCTTCAACCAATTTCCCGAGCGTGCTCAATGGCATTGAGGGCCGGATACGATGCCAGGATTTCTGTGGGGTGGAGAGTTGGGGGGCGAGTCGATCAGACGCAGGTGAAGCTTCACCCTTCTTCAAAAAGCAGGTGTAAATCGATCGCGAATGAAGGTGGAGCGAAGGACCTCGGCTTGCGAGGGAAACGCGGGCTCCGTATGACGACCGTTGAGAAAAAACTGGATCAGTCTGCCGAGCCACCCAACTCTTGAAGCCGCTTTGATGGGCTCTGCCAAAAGCGACAATGCAATCTTCGATGATTCAGGGGAGTTGGCGACAATCTCGCCGCCGAACCGATTAATTATGACGAGTAGAGCTTGACCGCGTTTATCGGCCTCTGTAACAGAGGTGATGTCGAGTATCACGGGTCTGAACGGTTCTGTCGAGACTGCGCTCTGCCATGCCTGGTATACCGTTTCCACATCCGCGCCGGTTAGACTTCCGGCGAGTTCGATCCTTACCGCCTCGGTGTCGTTGTGCATGGAGAAACGCAGCCCGTTCATAATCGCCTCGCTTGACGCAATCGAGAAGGCACTCGGGCGGCAATTCGGGAACTGACAGGAACCAAAGGAGCGCGGCGGCTGATCGTTCGCGCGGTCGCCATCATCTCTGCTGAAGGTTCGGCATATTGCTGAAGCCGAAGCACGGCAGGATGCCTCAAGGCTGTTTCGCGCCAATCACTTAGGAATGGCAGCGCTGCTGCACCATCCCTTCCGCCGGAACGAGTGAACAGCGATTCGGCCGGCTATAGAAAGGAACGATTCTATGAACACGAAATCAATGGGACTTGCCGTCATTACTGGCGCCTCCACGGGGATCGGGGCGGTTTACGCGGGTCGGTTG
>DATJWJ010000099.1:0-26356 GCA_035501355.1 Bryobacteraceae bacterium
GGTGCCCTGGAGCACAGGAACTAGATGTAGAATAGGGATTTTCCGAGCCGAGTTGCTCGTAACCGGATTTCAGAGGCTCATAACCGGCGGGAGACGCCTCTCTTCGCAAAAAACATCGAACTTGCGCCTCAGGGCGAAAGTAGCTGGAAGGAGGAACACCCTATGAGACAGATCGCGTTCTTGCTGGTTGCAGTCACAATGGTAGCAGGCACTGTCGCCTACGTGCTCCCCGCATCCGGACAGACACATGGTGAGCCCACCCAGATCTTCGTAACCAAAATTCCACCCGGATACCGCGACTTTAGGTTGATCTCAGTGGCGCACGAGGAAGGCAACCTCAACAGTTTGGGTGCCGTTTTGGGCAACGATGTCGCGATCAAGGCCTACCGCGAGGGGACGCTCCCCTATCCGAAGGGCACCATCATTGTCGCTTTGCACTACCGCCACGCTCCGTCGGAAGAAAACAATCGAATCTTTGGCCGCGCCCAATCTTTCGTTCCAGGTCCCCCCACGAACATACAGTTTATGGTCAAGGACTCACAAAAGTACGCTGCGACGGGTGGTTGGGGGTTCGGTCACTTCACCCCGGACGGCAAACCGGGTACCGAGGCCTTGATGAAGACCTGCTTTCCCTGCCACGCGCAGGAAAAAGCTCGCGACCTTGTCTTCACCCAATACGCACCTTGATGGCGAGAGCGAAATGCTTGCATATATAACACCCGGTTTGAAAATCGCCTGCGCCGGCATCTTAACAGAGCAGGTGGTTAAGTCAGGACGGGGACGAGCGTAAAACACCGGCAAACAACGAATGCTGGGGAGTCCAAGCCACCCGTACCTCGAGGGCGATGCGTCGGAGATACTGGTTTTTGGGGGAATTGCTAGATGAACTCAACTCACACTTCGTGTCCAATCTGCAATCGAAGAAACTTCCTGATGGCCATTGCCTCGGCCGGTGCGGCACTCGCCGTAGCGCCGACGACTTCCGCTCAGCAAGTGCAGGAGAGGCCAACCACGGTGAACGGCAGCACCGAGCCCTACCCGATTCCGTGGCTGGATAAGAATGGCAGCCACAATCAGCCAGCCGGGGCAAACCTGGAGCCTTCGCATATCTACGACTTTAAAGGACGAGTCGCTCGCTGCAGTACCTTTACCGGCATGGGCACCGACAACACGGGAAATCGAATCGCGTTTGGCAGTCCGACAACGGACTATGGCGTGATGCAGGGTGAATACTGGGCCGCGCGCGCGACACAGGACGGCGCCTTCACTCACATATGACTCACTCTGTTCCGGGGACCGGGGGTCCCCGCCAACCAGATTCACGATTTCCACCCTCCGATTGCGCCTTCCGGACTTTACTGGGTTGTGGCGGTGCCGACAGGCGGTTTGCATTTCAGTCCCGATGGGAAAGCTATCACGCTGGAGATGAAGGATGTGCCAGTGGTTGATCAGCCGCAGTGGCCGGCGCTGGATGCGATCGCCACTCCCGCCCGGATGGCATTCAAGTTGGTTTGGAAATCGACAGGCGAACCAGTGCGATACGAGAACGCCTCGAGACAATTCCGGTTCATTGGTACTCGGGCTGAGTGTCAACTGGAGGCGCAGGTAGAAGTGCCTTCGATCGGATTTTCGTGGAAGTCTGATGCTATCGACACATCGCATGCGGATTTTGCTGTCATGGGTGAAGAAGTGAACGGACGTTACTATCCATGAACAGAAGGTCCAAGAATCAATCACGTATCCTTGCCTATTAATTCGCGTTCCGCAAGGCAGGCCGGAACCAATTCACCGTGGTTCCGAGAGGCCTTGCGAGATTTGCTTCCGCCGACTCACGCGCAGATTCCTTTGCTGCTAATCGTTGAAGTGTTTGTATTGGTTTCACACCTCAATCCGTCCAGTATTGAGTGCCGCTACTCGATGTGGTCGTTCGCCAGGCACTGCGCTTGCCCCCTGAGCTGGCACAAACGGTTAAGACACTGTTGGCCGTTCGCTGAAAAATCCTCGACCGGCAAAACGACTGTACCGCATACTCATATCCGGCTGGTGAAGCAGAGGCGGGCTCCGCTGGAGAGCGACCCGCGGAAGAATAGCCGGCCGGAAACTCATCGAGACGATGGGTGGGGGCGACAGCCGTAGTCGCCCCAAAAACTTGGCCAGAGAAAAACCCACATCGGACGATAGATTTCCAGATGCCTCAGAAAACTCATAAAGGAAGTTGCCGCGCAGCGGCATCCATTTTGGTGTGCAGCCTTTGTTCGAACTCAGCCGGCGGTAGATAGCCGAGCGCTGAGTGCAGCCGCTTGTTATTGTAGATTTTCTCCAGGAACTGGCGGATCGAAGCGCGCGCCTCGGCCAAGTCCCGGTACTCGTTACGAAGGATCTCCTCGTACTTCACCGTTTTCATGAACGACTCGCAAGCCGCGTTATCCCAAGGATTCCCCTTGCGCGACATGCGGGGAATTGGAACTTGCGTGTGTCGGTCCCGCCATTGGGGTGGCGCGTGGCGGGGGAGCGATCCGGGCTGCACATGTGGAAGATGGCGACTTCTCGCTCAAGTGAAGCAGTGGGCTGGCCTCCTGCAATTTGATTCGACGGATCGCTTCCGGCAAAGCTATATCAGAGCGCAGGGATTCCGATTGCCGTGGCTGAGGAAGATAGAAGAACTATTACGTAGCCACAACATCCACGGACCGCACTAAACGCTGAGCGCTCCTCCTGGGCGCCCGATATGCGTACGCAGCCAACTGCAAAACTAGAAACACACCCAAGAGATCCAAACTGAATTGAGCTCCCGCCAAGTGCTTGCTCAAATCTCGAACGCCCTCTCCTAGCAAACTAACTGCAAACTGAGAGGGGATGAACACCGCGAGCATGAGCGTCGCGGTCTTGATCTCGGCACTTACGGCCGACTTGTAAGTGACAAATGGAAGCAAAAGCCCCAGGATAATGATCGGCAGATAGTGCGGAGTAACAAACCGTTCTCGGAGCCGGGAGGCCAGCATAAGTGCCCGGCCTCCGTGAAAGCTTTCCCCATCCGACGGAATCACGTACTTCAGTCCCGGACCAACATGGAAATACATCACCGTGAAATGCGCCGGCGCGGCCCACCTCCACATATGTATCAGCAAGCCCGGATATCGTAGATACGGAGCCAGAACAGTCCTAAGGCTGATTGGAATTCGCTGCATGCAATCTATCGGTCCCATGCTAAGCTTCAGGGTGTCCCTTCTCTCAATCCGATTTCCCCAGGGATCAACCCCAACGCATTCAAAGTCGGCCTCTTTCACTCCGAGTTGCTTCAATTGCTCATCTGGAAGCAGCAGATAAGATCCAAAGTAAGTCGAATTGTAGTAGTTCACTGCATTCGTGTCAGCGTTGAACGCATAGAACCAACTAATACCAAACGCAACCAGCAACAATCCAATCAATGGGAGATCTACTTTCCGCCGT
Source organism: Bryobacteraceae bacterium (assembly GCA_035501355.1). Taxonomy (GTDB): domain Bacteria; phylum Acidobacteriota; class Terriglobia; order Bryobacterales; family Bryobacteraceae; genus Palsa-89. Next base: position 3,451 of record DATJWJ010000099.1, read on the forward strand.
TCCACAAGAGCCATCAGGGCCATGACGCCGGCAGCCATCCCGGCCAGGTAAAAATATTGCGGCTTGGCCCCGCTACACATGAGCAATCCCACCGAAACCAATACCACTCGAACCCAGCGCTTCTGTTCGAACAGTCCTAAAAGGGCCACCGGCAGAAAGACAAAAAATGTATGCTCCCCGTAAAACGAATTCAAGAACGCAATGTTGTGTGCAAAGGAAACGGCCAGAACGAAGAGCAGAAACAGAGGTACTTGGAAAGCGGGGGAGATCGCAACATGCCGCATGCAAACCGTCGCAAGGCGGCAGCAACATGCCAACACAATCATCTTCGAAATCAATGCCATGAAGAACACATCAAAGTGCGTGCTGAACAGACGCTGCAACCTGGTATGCGCCCAAAGGTAGATCCAGCTAGGATTGCGCTCATTCAACGGCTTGCTGTTTGAATTACTGTAAGCCCACACAAAAGCTGCTGTGGTAAAGCCGTTGTAGGGCGCGACGTCCAGCGGCTTCTTCTCGAGCAGTGAATCAAACGCCTCAAAAAAATCGTTCTGATTCAACGTGGCCAGGTTCTTCGACATGCTGAGAACACAAACGCTGGTCAAACACGCAAAGGCAATCCAAAGGTACGGCCGCAATCTACTCTGTTCCAGCCACCGATACATAAGATCCTCCTTATAAGCGTCTCTCCGGATCCGTCACGCGTGCACTGCGGTGGCGAGGCCCCTCTCGGGCCGCCGTCGCTCAACTCATAAGCCACATGCCATTATTCTGGCGCACCCGGAAGCTACTTGGACGGAAAACGCGCTGTCGTTCGAGGTGCGGCGCTCGGCCTCGAGCGCATCGCGGCAAACAGGAAATCAGGCCTGCCGAGCCGGGCTCTCGGGACACTAGCAGTTCTCCGATAAATCGAAGTCTGTGGGCGCCGTCTGGTCGCACGAAAACGCGGTACCGCGCTGTTCCGTTGCGCGCGTGTTGGAGCAGAACCGCACGGCGCCGGACTTAGAGCACGGCCGTTTCTTCCAGCAAGCGGCCGGAAGCGAAGCGAGCGAAGCCGAGCAATTGCGCGTCTACGATGTCAGTCGACCCTTTGAGAATCAGATCCGCGAGAATCCGGCCGGTAGCCGGAGAATGCATCACACCATGGCCGCTAAAGCCGTTGGCGACGAAAAAACCGGGAAGCTCCTCGACCGGGCCGGGACGAGGGTTTGGGCGGTGAGGCAGTGGCGGAGGGCGTTTTGAGAAGAGCGCTGTTTTCCGGCGTCGGTTTTGGGGCCTCGGGATTTGGCGCCATTTTCGCGGGCGGATTGAGATTTGCGAATAGAAGGCATTTGAGTCACCTCGGTGGATCAGGGTAGCGGGGCATGGCGCGGTTTGAGCGGGGTGCGAAGGGCAAGCGCGTGGCTGGTAAGGAAATCGAATCTTGGGAGGCGAGTCACTGAACCGGCAGATTGGGTTGTGAAGTGTCGGAGGCGAGTGACGAACAAGGTGGAGACCGGACGTGCCAGGTGAGCGATTTCGGTTCCTTTCGTTGGCCGTGCTCTCCGGGCGGGATCGGAACTTGCGTGTGTCGGTCCCGCCATTGGGGTGGCGCGTGGTGGGGGAGCGATCCGGGCTGCATATACGTCCAAGTGCTTTGCTAAACGCCGCGCCGTATTTCAGTACGAATCGCCTTTCAGCGCCCAGCTCATCCTCGACGAGCGCATTGGCCTGTTAACCATGCGTCTTGATGGCCCCGTGACTTCGGACATGGTGTGCGCTTTTGGAATCGGCAGGGGCTTCTTCTCTCTAAGCAAGCGAGTGTGATCTAATTGGCAGGTGTTATTCCAACTGTCAAAGGAGTCTGTATGCCTACTATTACCACCAGGGACGGCGTTGAGATCTTTTACAAGGACTGGGGATCGGGGCAGCCGATCGTGTTCAGCCATGGCTGGCCGCTTTCGGCGGATGACTGGGATAACCAGATGATGTTCTTTCTGGGCAAGGGGTATCGCGTGATCGCGCATGACCGACGTGGGCATGGGCGCTCGACGCAGGTGGCCGATGGGCACGATATGGACCATTACGCGGATGACCTGGCGGCCCTTACGGCGCATCTGGATTTGAAAAATGCGATCCATGTTGGGCACTCGACCGGCGGTGGTGAGGTGGTGCATTATCTGGCACGGCGTGGGCAACAGGACGTATACAAGGCTGCGATTATTAGCGCGGTACCGCCTCTGATGTTGAAAACGGATGCCAATCCGGAGGGCCTGCCGAAGTCAGTGTTTGACGATCTGCAGGCGCAGCTTGCCGCGAATCGGTCGAAATTCTATCGCGACGTGCCGGAAGGGCCTTTCTATGGGTTTAACCGGCCGGGGGTGAAATCGGTTGAGGCCACTATTGCAAATTGGTGGCGGCAGGGGATGATGGGCGGCGCCAAGGCTCACTATGACGGGATTGTGGCCTTCTCGCAGACGGACTTTACGGAGGACCTAAAGAAGATCACGATTCCGGTGCTAGTGATGCATAGCGAGGACGACCAGATCGTTCCGTATGTGGCGGCGGGACCGAAGTCGGCAAAGCTGCTGAAGAATGGAACGCTGATTACGTATAAGGATTTCCCGCATGGCATGCCTACTACGCAGGCGGAGAAAATCAACGCCGACCTGCTGGCATTCCTCAAGAGCTGAAGATATAGGCTTTTAGACGATCTCAAACGCCCTGGTACACGAGCGCAACAAAATCACTCGGGTTCTGGAACAGGTTGCCCCATACCGCGTCATATGGCGCTCCAGGCTTAGCAACGACAACTTCAGACAAGGAGTTCCCCTGTTTTTTTAGGGCAGCAACCTTAGCGCGGAACTCAACCAACACGTCACGGAATAGAACCAGGTCGGCTTTATTTCCCACGGCTCCGTGCCCGGGAATGACGATCGTTTTATCGGTCACTTTTGCGATGTTCGCTTCTGCCGCGCGTATCTGGCCGTCGATGCTGCCTCCCGTCCAGTAGTCGATAAAGGGGTAATCGCGGTTCCAGAAGGTGTCTCCTGTGTGGAGAATGCCGGCCTCAACAAAGTGCACGGAGATATCAGAGTCCGTGTGGGCAGGCTGGTAGTGCTTGAGCATCAGAGTCGTGTCGTTGGCATGTAGAGTGTGTTCGTCTTTAAAGACGGTGGAGGGAATCGCACCCGCCGGTGCGGCGGGGAAAGTGTACCTAAAGTTGCCTTCGACGCGCGTGGCCTGGGAAATGTGGTGGCGCGTGGTGGGGGAGCGATCCGGCCTGCACATCTGCGAGATGGCGACACGGCCGGATGGTTCGCCTGATGCTAGCTCGTTTTCCAGTACTAATCCACTTTCGCTGCCCAAACAGGTACACCTTGTGCTAACCGGTACTTCTTCGGAGAAGCCCCGACACAACGTTTAAAAGCATTGCTGAAAGCGCTTTCTGATCCGTAGCCAAGTGACTGAGCGAGAGATCCAATTGATATATCGTCGCCACGCAAGGCACGCTCCGCGAGGCGCATGCGCCACTCCGTCAAGTATGTGAGTGGCGGGACAGCCGCAATTGCTTTGAAGTGTGCGGCAAATGTCGTCCGGGACATGGCGCACGCTTTCGCCAACTCATCAAGGCCCCATGCACGTCCGGGTTCGGCGTGCATAAGACGCAGCGCCGGCGCGATGCGGGGGTCGCCGAGCGCGCGTAACCAGTTTGCCGGCATCCGTCCGGCTGTTTCCAGATGCGCGCGCAGAATTTGGATGAAGAGCAACTGGGCAAGCTGACCGGAAGCCAACTGCGCACCGGGAAGATTACCCCTCTGTTCCCCGACGAGCTGTTCGAGCAGCCAGCGAAAGGTCGTCGCGTGCGGAGAAGACGCGCGGATGTGTATCCAGGGCGGCAGCACATCCAGCAACAGCCGGCCGGACACAGGATCAAGCAGAACATGGCCGCCAAGATGGGCGAATTCGCCGCCGTCGCCGAGCTGGACGGTGGTACGGCCCGCACGGGAAAACAGATCCATCGCGTCGAGCGGCGGAACGCCTGGATCGCTTGACAGGACATAAGAGCGTGGCGCCACGAGAAGGCCAACGTCTCCCGTCGCGAAACGAAAAGGCTCAGCCTCGCCGTCGAGGAAGACCCAGCATCCGCCCTTGACTACGGCAAAGAACTTGATTTTGTCTCGCGCTGGAAAGGCGATGGCCCAGGGACCGCCTGCCGCGAAGGCGCCTGTAACGACGGTCTCGGCGCTGGTCAGCTTCAGGATGTCTGAGAAAGGATCAGCACCCATATCCGTACTATGGCGCATGAAAGGCGCACTTTCAAGCATTCACAATCCGAACCGGCATATTTACGATGGGATCTGCGCGGGTTTCCCGCGAATGAGATTTGAAATGACCGACGAACTGGTGCTTGTAACAGGCGGCACGGGATTTATTGCCCAGCACTGCATCCTGGCGGTGCTCGGGGCCGGCTACCGTGTGCGGACCACGGTGCGCACCATCTCACGTGAGGATGAAGTCCGCAGCAACCTCAGGACCGGCGGGACGGAGCCGGGCGACCGGCTCTCGTTCGCGACCGCCGACCTCGGCGCGGATAGCAGCTGGACCGAAGCCGTTGCCGGCTGCGCCTATGTTCTGCACGGCGCATCGCCGACACCCTCCGGCACCTACGCCAGCGACGAAGATTGGATCAGGCCCGCTGTGGATGGAAATCTGCGGGTGCTGCGCGCCGCCCGCCAAGCGAAGGTGAAGCGCGTCGTGCTGACCTCCGCCTTCGGTGCAATTGGGGTCGGCCACAAGCCGCGCACGAAACCGTTCGACGAGACGGACTGGAGCGACCTGAACGGCGATGTCGCACCGTATCAGAGATCGAAGACGCTCTCTGAGCGGGCCGCGTGGGACTTCGTCGCGCGTGAAGGCGGGGGGCTCGAACTCTCGGCTGTGAACCCGGTTGCCGTCATGGGCCCGGTGCTCGGGCCGGATTACTCGCACTCCATTCGAATGATCAAGAACATGCTGGACGGTCAGCCGGGCAATCCGAAAATCAACTCATGCTTCGTCGATGTGCGGGACGTGGCCGATCTCCACCTGCGCGCGATGAGAGATCCGGCCGCCGCAGGCGAACGTTTTCTGGCGACCTCCGGGGAAAGCCTATGGATGGTTCAGGTGGCGGAACTGCTCAAGCGACGTATGGGCAAGCACGCAGAGAAGGTATCCACGCGCGAGCTGCCGAACACATTCATCCGCGCTGCTGCCCTGACGAGCATGACAATGAAAGGGCTCGTGCCGCTGCTCGGCGTCAATCTGAACGCGACCGCCGAGAAGGCAAGGCGCGTTCTCGGCTGGGCGCCGCGCTCGCCGGAGGAAGCGATCTTAGCTTCTGCCGAAAGCCTGGTGCGGCTCGGCCTGGTTGGCTGAATCGTTCGACCTGGGTGTCGCAGACAATCGGGCAGGCTACACGATTCCGATGGCTACCCACAAGTCGGCATGCGCCATGTAGCCGCGTTAGCTGGGCGTAAAACGCGCTGTCGTTCGAGGTGCGGCGCTCGGCCTCGAGCGCATCGCGGCAAACAGGAAATCAGGCCTGCCGAGCCGCGCTCTCGGGACACTAGCAGTTCTCCGATAAATCGAAGTCTGTGGGCGCCGTCTGGTCGCACGAAAACGCGCTACCGCGCTGTTCCGTTGCGCGCGTGTTGGAGCAGAACCGCTCGGCGCCGGACTTAGAGCACGGCCGTTTCTTCGAGCAGTCGGCCTGCGGCGAAGCGAGCGAAGCCGAGCAATTGCGCGTCTACGATGTTAGTCGACCCTTTGAGAATCAGATCCGCGAGAATCCGGCCGGTAGCCGGAGAATGCATCACACCATGGCCGCTAAAGCCGTTGGCGACGAAAAAACCGGGAAGCTCCTCGACCGGGCCGAGCACGGAGTGATGATCCGGCGTCATCGCGTACAGGCCGGCCCAGGCGCGGCGCGGATTCACTTCAGCCTCTTCGAGACACGGCAACCGTTTCACGCCTCGGGTAAGGATCTTTTCGATGAACGCCGGATCGAAGTTGGTATTGAAGCCGGGCTTTTCGTCCGGGTCGTTCCAGGCCATCAGCAGCCCGAGCCCCTCCGGACGGTAATGAAAGCCGGTCGCCATATCGATCACCATGGGCGACTTTTGCGACACCTTGTCAAATGGTTCGGTGGGGACCAGCATGCGGCGCAGCGGTTCGATCGGCAGATCGACGCCGGCCAGCTTTGCGAGGAGCCCGGCCCACGGTCCCGCCGCGTTCACCACGACCCGCGCTGCCAGCGGACCGCGCGTGGTTTCAACCGCACAGACGCCGCGCGCGTCGCGCTGGATGCCCGTTGCTTCCGTCTCGCGCATCAATTCCACGCCGCGCTCGATGGCCTTCTGCATAAAGCCGGTCATGACGCTGTAGGGATCCACGAACCCGTCGGTCGCGCAGAAGCTTCCGCCGATGATGTCGTCGCGTCGAATCTCGGGGGCGAGCCGCGTCACGTCGTCGCGAGCCAGAAGCTGCACGGATTTTAGTCCTAGCGCGGCCTGCTTCTCATAATTGGTCCGCAGATAATTCAGATGGCGCTGTTCGGTGGCGACGAACAGATAGCCCTGCGGCTTGTAGCCGGACGGATAGCCGATCACTTCGTCAAAGCGCGCGAAGAACGGAATGGAATAGAGCGACATCTGGATGTTTACGGGCGTCGCGAACTGCGCGCGCACGCCGCCCATGCTTTTTCCAGTGGACCCTTTGCCCTGGTGCGACTCGCGTTCCAGCACAATGATGCTGCGGCATCCGGCTTCGGTCAGGTGGTAGGCGATGCTCGACCCGACGATCCCGCCGCCGATAATTATGACGTCGGCTGATTTCAGACGCTTTGACTCCTGGTTCATTATTCTCTCATCAAGCAGCAATGACGCGGGTGTTACGATGATGGGCTTGTGAAGCTTCTCAGCAGCTTGTTATTTGCAGCCGCGCTTCTGGGGCAGCGGGCGCCGCTAGAGTTTCTGAATCACAACCGGCCGGTGCTGGATGCGCACAACTGCTATCCCTACGACGGCCGCTGGGGCGACCGGATCGATCGCGCGCTCTCCAGCGGTTTTCCGGTTTCGATCGAGCAGGACCTCACCTGGTATGCCGATCCGGCCACCGGCGCCGGCCGCGTGGTGGTGACGCATCGGGCCGAGGCAAATGGCTCCGAGCCCACGCTGCGCGACTATTTCTTCGAGCGCGTTCGGCCCATCGTGGAGAAGGCGCTCGCGGACAACAATCGAGCGAGTTGGCCGCTGATCATCCTGCACTTCGATTTCAAGAGCTGGGACCCTCCTCTCCTGCACGCCGTGTGGGACCTGCTCGGCCAATACGAGAGCTGGATTACGACTGCGCCCCAAACCAAGAATCCAAGCGAGCTTGCGCCGTTGGACGCCAAACCGATTTTAGTAATCACGGAAGATTCCGACGCTCAGGAGGACGTTTTCTTCAAGCAGCTTCCCGCGGGCGCCAGGCTGCGCGTATTCGGATCGGCTCATACGGGCAAGATCCCAGGCGCGTCGGACGAAGAACGCGCGCACTATCGCGCCACATTGCCTCCAAAAAAGTTGTTACCTGAGCGGCCTACGAATTATCGTCGCTGGTGGAATAATTCCTGGTACGAAGTGGAGGAGGGAGGCCAACCGCGCGCGGGCGATTGGACGGCGGCCGATGCGAAACGCCTGCGTGCGCTGGTGGACCGCGCGCACTCGCTCGGCTACTGGATCCGCTTTTATACCTTGGACGGTTTTCCCGACGGCGACGACCACGGCTGGGACCAGGGCTACAATTTCGGATCGCTGGAGGCGGCGCGCATCCGATGGCGTGCGGCGATCTCAGCCGGCGTGGATTTTATCGCCACGGATCAGTACGAAGATCTGGCAAGAGAGATGAAGCAGCGCTAAACACTAGCAAAAGCTTCACGTCGAGCACCCGCCGTAGGGTATAACAGTTATATACTGTTATTGCAGGGCATGCGCTTCGATTTCGATCCGAGGAAAAGTCGGGAGACCAAGGAAAAACACGGCGTTAGCCTGCAAGAGGCGCAGGAAATATTCGATCAGGTTTACCTCGTCGACCAGAAAAACGACGATCCGGAGCAGTTTCGCGCAATCGGATGGTGCGGCGGGCGCCTCTGTTCGGTGATCTTTGAGATTCGACACGACTCGGAGGGCGAGTACTACCGTTTGATCACAGCCTGGAAATCAACAAAGGAAGAGGAGCAAAGCTATGCCGAAAACGTCTAGAAAAAGCCGTACCGCCGACGAGCTCGCGGACATGGCCACTCGTGGCGAGGACATTTCCGCTTATTTCACCAACAGATTCACGGTTGTGAGGCCCTTGCATCGCGTCAATGTCGATCTAACTCAAGGCATGTTGAGGGCGCTGGACGAGCGCGCGGCGCGCCTCAATATCAGCCGCCAAGCAGTAATCAAAACGCTGCTTGCGCGTGCGCTTAGTGAAGGGCGATCAGCTAAAACCCGGCCAAGGAAGAGCTAGCTAGAGACGGCCTGAGCGCAGCAAGTGTGATGTCCGGTGAACTCCTAGTGATGAAAATCGACGATTCATTCGCGTTCAAGAAGCGCTGGCCCGGAACAGTATGATGGGCTGCTTGAGTGTTCTGCCTTTTTCAATTTCCGCCGCATCCGGATTGGGAACCTAGCGCAACAACCGTCCCGTCAGCGAGCGGTGCTTGGGCGAAAAATGGCCGGCGGCGGCATGCAGGTACGGGCGAAACGCCTCCGCCCAATAGGCCGCGTAGCCGCGCTCGCCGATCTCGCGCAAGGTCTGGCTGTAATGCTCGAGCACACTGCCGGCGAATAACTGGCCCGTCCGCCACACCGCTCGATTCGCGGCTCGAGCCAGGCGCAGCAGAGTTTCCGGCGTCCGCGAGACCGCGGCCACGGCCATGATCGAGGACAGTTGAAAAACGGTCCGGCCTTGCGCCGCCGCTTCCAGCTTCAATTCTTCCCACTGCAGGCGGATGCGCTGCGCCGATGGCAGATTGCGCGGAGGAATCCGGGACACGCTCTCGCGAAACATGGCCCATTCTTTGCGGAGCCCGGCCACATCCACCGGCGGGACGTTGACAACGTCCGCGGCCCAGCCGGCGGTGCGCTCCAACCCATCCAGGATCTGATCGATGTTTTCGAACTTCGCGCCGCGCTCCAGCAGGCCTTCCTGCTTCATCGCCTCGGCGATCTCCTGCACGATTTGCCGGCCGGCGCCGGAGATGTCGGCCAGCGCCGCCAGGATCCAGACCGGCGAAGCGCGGAAGGCGATCAAGCCCGCCAGCTCGAGCCCATGACCGGCGGTGCGCCGCAGCAGGAAGTTAGCGGCCAGCTCGCCTTCGGATGGATACACACCCTTAACCTCGCCCACTTGTTCGATCATGAAACGCAGCGCGATTTCGACCATGGTCTGATAGGTTTTGGTTCGGCGCACGCCCGCGGGAATTGCGACGCTGCTGACTTCCCGCATCAAACCCCCGGCCAGAGCAGCGCCGGAACGCACCAGCCGCTCCGGCAGAGAAAGCAGATAGACACTGATTCTGGCGGTTGTTTTCCTGCGCCGCTTCGGGCCGGGCATCTTCATTCGCTTTTCCAAGGATGGCTCTCTCTTAGTGTCGCGCGGCCCGGCGCGGCGCGGTACAATTTACGAGCAGCGTATGGCCGACATCGTGGTCCGTCCCAGCATGAAATTCATCAAAGTGGGATACGCGCTCGCGCTGATCGCAGTGGGCGTCGCGGTGTTCATCCATTACAAATATCTGGCCGATCAGTACCCCACCCCGTGGCTGCCGCTGGCGTCGTTGCTGTTGTTGCTGTGGCCAATCAAGCGCCACATGCAGCGCCAGATGATCAAGCTGACCATCGCCGGCGAGAAGCTGCGCTATGAAACGGGCCTGGTTTCCAAGTCGACGCGTATTATTCAGCTTCCGAAGGTGCAGGACGTGCGCGCCATCCAATCGCTCGGGCAGCGCATGTTCGGCGTCGGCGATCTGTCGATTGAAACGGCGGGCGAGCACAGCCGGCTGGTGGTGGAGAATCTGGACAACCCCCAGCAGCTGGCCGAGCAGATCACCGACTTAGCAGGTCATGCAACAGCTACGGGTTTGAACTGAAACCCGCTGATGACTTAGGGCTTAGTCAAGCGCCCCGTACGCCAACCGGCCCCATATCTGGTAGGCTAGAAAGCAGTGAAACTTGCGACTTCAGGGAGGCAAGCTTCATTATGCCTCATAGTTAGTCTGTTGCTCTCGGTTCCCGGCGTGGCAGCTTGGCGGTTATCCGGTCCGTTTGGAGGCAGTGCCAGAGCGCTAGCCATCGATCCGCAGAATCGTAATCTTCTGCTGGCGGGTTCGCGCGATTCGCTGCTGTTCCGTTCAGACGACGGAGCTGCATCCTGGCGCCTGCTGCCGTTCCCACGCGGCACTCCGGGCACCTTCAACGCGCTGATTATCCATCCGCTGCAGACCGGGCATTTCTACGCTGGTTTGGATGCTGGGGATTCGCCTGATTCGGGGGTTTGGGAAAGCTTGGATGGCGGCCAAACTTGGAAGGCAATGGAGGGTCTACGCGGCGCGCGCATCGAGTCGCTGGCGATGTCGCCTCGCGATCCCAGCGTTCTGGCGGCCGGCACGGCCAAAGGTGTGTTTTTAAGCGGGGACGCGGGCGCCACCTGGCGACGCATTTCGCGTGAAAACGATAACGAAATGCAAGATATTACCGCCCTGGCCATTGATCCCCGCGACTCCAAGATAATCTACGCCGGCACCCCGCATTTGCCCTGGAAAACCATCGACGGGGGCGAAACCTGGCGATCGATTCACGACGGTTTGATCGACGATTCCGACATATTTTCGATCCGCGTCAACCCGTTGCGGCCGGAATTGGTCTTTGCCAGCGCTTGCAGCGGCATTTACCGCAGCAATAATGCCGGCGACTCCTGGGTCAAGCTGCAAGGCATACCCGGGACCCACCGGCGCACCCACATCATCTCCGAGGACCCAGCGGCTCCAGACGTGATTTATGCCGGTACCACCCTGGGACTTTTCAAATCCCCTGACACCGGTAAGACCTGGCGGCATCTAACTGCCGAGCAGGTAAATTGGATGGTTTTCGACCCCCTCGATCCGCGGACGATATATCTGGCTACCGAGTATGCCGGCATCCAGAAGAGCACTAATTCGGGGGAGACCTTTCTGCCAGCCAACGCCGGGTTCACCAACCACAGCCTCACTCAGATCACCGGCGCCGGTACGCGTCTGTTCGCGAGCAGCGTCTATGAGGGCCGCTTTGGGGGCGTGTTCGCGAGCAGCGACGGCGGGCTGAACTGGGCCCTGCGTGCTAATGAGGAGGCTCTGGCGGGCCGTAATCTGAACAGCTTGGCCGTAGCGCCAGAGCGCACGGACCTGCTGTTTGCCGCCAGCGAAGACGGCGTTATCAAATCGTCGGACGGTGGAAAAACCTGGATCCGCCTGCTGAGCCAGCCGAGAGCCGCGGTTCGACCCGGCGTGCAAGCTGGACGCCTGCGCGTGTATGCTCTGCGAGTCGTCGAAAGCGGAAAGCTGACGCTGCTGCTGGCTGGAACGGATTCCGGTTTGTTTCTCAGTTCAAATGCGGGAGCGGCCTGGCAGGCAACCAAGGCTCCCGGAATCGCCGGCGTACCCGTTATGGCGATCTACGCTCCGCCTAAGGGAGCGGCACGTTTGGCCGTGGCCACTCGCTCGGGTTTGTTCGTCTCCGAGGACTCCGGCGTGAACTGGCATACCGCCTTTTTTCCTGACGAAAGCTATTATCTCTACGACCTGGCGCTGCCGGTCGACCGCGACGCTCCGATCCTGGCGGCCACCTCGCGCGGCGTCCTGCAATCCGTGGATAGCGGCCGCAACTGGACGCTGGTAACGAAAGGCGTGCCCGCCTCCACCGTGGAATCGATTCGTTTTCATCCCGAGCAAAAGCTCGAGGCATTCCTTATTCAGTATGGAAAGATCTACCAATCCTTGGACGGCGGTGCGTCCTGGAGTCTTTTTCCGAGCGACGGACTGGAGAACTCCTCGGTCCGGCGCTTGTGGTTCGCTCCCGGTCTTCCGGGGCGCATGATTGCTTTGAGCGCAGCCCGTGGCGCGCTCGTTTTCGACTTGCCGCAACAAGCTGTCGGTGCGCGGGTTGATGTGGATACCGTGGTTACAAGAGGCGATCGATAAGCAGGGGAGAAAATGAAAAAAACAGCAGCAGTTCGGAGGTATTCAGCCGCAGTTCGCAGGTATTCGGTCTTAGTTGCGTGCGTTCTCGGTCTCGCTTGGGTTACTTCGGCGCGGGCTCAGAACGCCGCCTCGCCGTCCAATGACTACTTCAACTTCATCGAGGCCAACGTATTCGGAGGCGTGGCTTACTATGCGCCGGTGGATGCCGGCCTGGGGACCAAGTTCAACACGGACGGCCTGGTGGGCGTCCGCGCTACCGAGAATATTTGGAATTACTTCGGATTGGAGCAGAGCTTCACAGCGTATTCCAACCACGACCTGATTTTTCAGCACCAGCCCAATCCACTGCTAACAATTCCGGAACTGGACGTTCACGTTCATGAAGTCGGCATGAATTTCCTGGCGTATCTGACTCCGCGCGACCACGCGCTGCGCCCGTTCTTTACGATCGGCGTGGGCGGCGCTTTTTGGGATCCCTCGCGCCATGCCCGCCAGGTTGCTGGCGCCTTGGATCCGTCGCTGAATCTGCAAACCTTCAATTCGTTTAATGGCCTTCAGGGCACCTACGGCGCGGGCCTGAAATGGCAAGTTAGCCCGCGTATCGGCGTGCGCGCCGACTTGCGGGCTTCCCTCGGACGCAACCCCAACTTCGGGTTGCCCAACTACTCCGCCACGGGCGCATACATCCCGAACAATCGTTTCATTCAGGGGTTGGAAACGACCATCGGTATGACGATTTACTTCGGACACCGTGGTGAAAAGCCTGCGCCACCGCCACCGCCTCCGCCACCTCCACCACCGCCGCCAACGCCTTCCACGATAACTGGCGGGAATATCTCGGCCAATCCCACCTCGGTTTGCCCGGGCGAAACCGTGAACCTCAGCTCCAACGCATCCACTACGTCAGGCCATAGCTTGGCTTACCAGTGGTCGGTGAATGGCACTAATCAGGGACCGAACAGCTCCACTTACTCCTTCACTCCGAATAATTCTGGTACTTACCAGATCGGGCTGCATGTCTCCGATACTTCGGCCGAAAATCCGGCGCCCGCGGTGGATGTAAGTGCGGTGTCGGTCACGGTGCGGCCATACGCGCCTCCAACCGTGAGCGGCGTAACTGCTTCTCCGTCCAGCGTGGACTACGGGCAGACCGCCAACTTGCAGGTGAACGCCAACTCTTCCCCGTGCGGCGGTTCGCTGCGATACAGTTGGGCTGCTGCGGAGGGAACAGCTACCGGCAGCGGTGCTACAGCGCAGTTCAATTCCAACGGCGTTTCATTCAACCAGGGCGACCGCAGCCGGCCGCAGTCCAAGCAGGTCCGTGTGACCGCAACCGTTACCGATAGCAAGGGCGGAACGGCCACCGGATCCACCGAGATCGCGGTCAACCTCTCCGCGCAAGCTCGGCATTTCGGTGACATCGTGTTCCCGAAGGACAGCGCCCGAGTGAATAATTGCGGTAAACGCATCTTGATCGAGCAGCTCTATCCCGAATTGACCGCCAACGCCAACTACGACGTGGTGCTGGTGGGCCATATCGATTCGGGCGAGGCGCCTCGGCCAGGCTCGAACCGCAATCGCAACCTGGATCGCAACCGCGTCCTCAATACCGCCGGCGTTTTGAGCGGCGGCACAGGCACCTGCGCGGCGCTGGATCGCGGCCGTATCAGGGGATCGTGGGTTGGCGCGACGCAGGAAAGCGAGATGCTGCCTACCTCCTGCGCGATATCCACCGCAGCGCCCAAAGAACGTCGGGGCGCTCAGGTTGATGTCAACGAAGCCAAGAACCGGCGCGTCGAGATCTGGCTGGTTCCCAGAGGCATGGCGCTGCCGCCCGCGGCAAGCGGTGCTCAGGAACTGCCGGCCGCCGAGATGAACCGGATCGGCTGCCCGAAATAAGGGTCTGAAGTAATTCCGGCGCCGGGTGCCTCGCGCATCCGGCGCCCTTTCTATTTGCGGGCCGGCCAGATGGCGGCGATATCGATGGAAGCCTCTGGGAAGCGCAGCGGCGCTATGGGACCTTCTCTAAGCACAGCGGCCGCGGCAAAATGGCCATCGCGGAGTTGAAGTACCTCTACGGTTTCGGCCTCGGGCGAGAGTACCCACACCTCGGGAACACCCAGGCTTTCGTAATCGCGGAGTTTCTCGGCGCGTTCGGCTCGCGTATTGGCGGGCGATAGCACCTCCACAACCAGCTCGGGCGCGGAGTGTATATAACCATCCTGCTCCACGATTTCGGCCGCCACGAACACCGCCAGGTCAGGAACCCGCGTGGTTAGAGGGTCCCGCCGGATGACTAATCCGAAAACCGAGGTGACAACGTAAACTAAATCCGGATCGAGCTTTGCTCGAAGGCGGCGCGCAAGTTGTTCCACTACCCAGGCATGATTCCATTTATTGGGAGGCATTTTTCGAATTTCGCCGTTTACGACTTCCTCAATGCCTTCCACCTCCGGGAGTTTGAGCCATTCCTCATACGTCAGCAGTTTGGGAGTGGTCGCCATAAATCGTCCTTGTCCATAGTGTACGATGGGCGTGAAAGATGAGACGCTGCATCGCGCGCCTGCAACATGGCTGAAAGTCAACCCGCACTGCGGCGGGAGCTTCGGCTCTGGCATCTCGTTTTATTCAACATTTCCTCGGTCGCGGGCGTGCGCTGGCTGGCACCGGCCGCCCACACCGGCCCCGGATCCCTGACGCTTTGGCTGCTGGCCTCGCTCGCTTTCCTGCTGCCTTCCGCGCTGGTGGTCGCATCGCTCTCCGCCAAGTTTCCCCAGGAAGGCGGTCTCTACGTTTGGACCAAACACGCGTTTGGCGACTGGAATGGATTCCTATGCGCCTGGATCTATTTCGTCAGCATTCTCATCTTCCTTCCGACGCTTCTGCTCTCCGGCGTCTCCATGGCGAGCTACATGTTCGGCTCCAATGGCATCAAATACTCTGAAAATGCATCCTACGCGATCCCCTTTACGCTCGGCGCCCTGTGGCTCGCATTTTTCGCTCACCTGGTCGGGCTTCGCGTGGGCAAATGGCCGACCTTGCTGGGCGGCTTCACCACTTACGCCATCGTGCTTTTCTTATGCGCCTTCGCCGTTCTGGTCGCAAGGCGATTCGGATCGGCCACGCAGTTTCACTTCGTTCCGCAAGCCAGTTGGGGCAATCTGAATTTTTGGTCGCAGATCGCGCTAGGTATGACCGGCCTGGAATTAGCGCCAATTCTGGGCGGCGAGATCTACAACACCGCCAAGAATGTTCCGCGGGCGGCCTGGATCAGTTGCGGAGCCTGCGCCGCCTACTACATGGCCGGAACGGCCGCGCTGCTGATTCTTCTTCCACCCCAGACCATCAGCGCGCTGACTGGTCTTGCTCAAGCCGGTGATGTCGCGGGCCAGCGGTTCGGCGCAACCTGGCTTGCGCCTTGCTTCGCCTTGCTGATCACCGTGGGCTTCGTCGGCCAATTGAGCACTTACATTGCGGGCAGCACTCGCCTGCCATTCGCGTTAGGCATCGATCATTACCTGCCGCCCGCCTTCGCCAAGCTGCACCCGCGCTGGAAGACGCCACACATTTCAATCCTCACGCAGGCCGGCATCGCCACACTTCTACTGCTATTCGCCCAGTTAGGCGAAAACCTCCGCGCCGCATACCAGATCCTGGTGGACATGGATGTAATCGCAACTCTGATTCCGCTGATCTACATCTTCGGCGCCGGCTTTAAGATCGGCCACCGCTGGGCGGCCACGGCGGGCGGGCTAATCGGCGTGATCGGCGTAATTCTGTCCATCGTGCCGCCGGGCGACGTGGCGTCGGTGTGGTTGTTCGAACTGAAAGTGGTGGGAGGAACGATCCTGCTGGCGTTCGCCGGCCGAGCCATCTTTCTGCGCAGCAAGGCCGCCCGGGCATGAACTACACGCAGGCCGTCCGCTTTCTCTATTCGCTCGGCAACGAAGTCCAAACCGCGAAGTTTGGTTTGGAACGCATCACCCAATTGTTGGACGCACTCGGTAATCCGCAGCGAGCCTGCCGCTGGGTGCATGTCGCCGGCACCAATGGAAAAGGCTCGACTAGCGCCATGATCGAAGCTGGACTTCGCGCGGCCGGCCTCCGCACGGGCCTCTATACTTCGCCGCACCTGGTTGAACCCACCGAGCGCATTCAGATCGCGGGCGACCCTTTGAGCCAGGGCCAGTTCGCCGAGATTTTCGACGAAGTCCACCAGACCGCGGAACGAATGCTCGAAGAAGGCAGCCTGGATTTGCATCCCACCTATTTCGAAACGGTCACGGCCATGGCCTTTCTCGCATTCGCGCGAAACGAATTGGAAACCGTGGTTCTGGAAGTGGGCATGGGAGGCCGCCTGGACGCAACCAATGTCGTGTCGCCCGCGCTGTGCGTGATCACGCCCATCGATTTCGATCATCAGACCTTCCTCGGCCACACGCTGGCGCAGATCGCAGCCGAAAAGGCGGGGATCTTGAAACCCGAGGTTCCGGCCGTCTTCGCCGAACAACCGCAAGCAGCGGAAATGGTCTTGCGCGCGCACGCCAAAGGGCCCTACACTTTGTCACGCGATTGGGCCATCACTGATCTCTCGCTGGATGCGCGCGGCAGCCGCTTCCGCCTGCGCGACCAGGACGTGATTTGCCCATTGGCCGGTGAGCATCAGGTGGAAAACGCGCGCGTGGCCGCCATCGCGCTGCACGAACTGGGTGCAACGCCCGGCGGCATCGCGCTGACGCGCTGGCCCGGAAGACTGGAGCACGTTTCCGAACGCCCAGAGATCATTCTCGATGGCGCACACAACCTCGCTGGAACGCGCGCCTTGGTAGCGTACATCCAGCGCTTCTATTCGGGCCGGAGGATCTGGATTGTCTACGGCGTGATGCGCGACAAGGACGCCGGCGCCATGACTTCTCTGCTTTTTCCGCTGGCGCATCGAATTATTTTGACGGCCCCCCACAACTCTCGCGCGCTGCCGCCTGAAAGCATTTCGGCACCGGAGGCCGTGATCACGCACACGGTCAGTGAAGCCTTGGAAGCCGCACGCAGCGCCGAGCCGGACGATGTTGTGTTCGTTACTGGTTCGTTGTTTGTGGTCGGCGAAGCGCGCGCGCTCCTCGTACAATAGAGACGAATGTCGAAGCTGCGCGCGATCTTTGTGACCGATCCGCTCATCGTCATTGCCACCATTGTGTTTGCGTCGATCAGCCTGGCGGCGTCGATCTACGATCCTCAAAAGCGGCGGCAGGCGGCCATTGCGCGCGGCTGGGCTCGCGTTCTTCTGTGGGTTAGCGGCGTGAAAGTCAAAGTGGAAGGGCTCGAAAAAATTTCGCGTGACGGCAGCTACATATTCGTTTCCAACCACCTGAGCTACATGGATACGCCGGTGGTGCTGGCCAACATCCCGGTTCAGTTTCGGTTTTTGGCCAAGCGCGGGCTGTTCCAGATTCCGTTCCTGGGATGGCACCTGGCGCGCGCGGGACACATCCGGGTTCCGCGCGGAGACGCGCGTGCCGCGGTGAAGACCATGAATCTCGCCGCGCAAGTGGTTCGCGACTGCGGAATTTCGCTGCTCATTTTTCCGGAAGGCGGACGTTCGCGAGAAGGATCGCTGGGCGAATTCAAGGAAGGCGCCGCGTTCATTGCCGTCCGCGCGGGCGTTCCACTGGTGCCGATGTGCCTCAAGGGGACTCGCGAAGTTCTGCCGTTCGGCTCCGGGCACATACGCAGCGGCACGGTGACCATGCGGATCGGGGATCCGATTTCTACCGCGGGGGCGACGGACCGCGACCGCGCGCGCCTAACCGCCGAGATCCGCAGCCGCATCGTCGCGCTGCTGGACGAGGAGTCGGTGGCGGTTTAGGCAGGCTGTTAGGAAAACAGCCGCTCAAAAATCTCGCGCGTGCGGTTTTGAATTTTCGACAACTCCACCTTGAGCGGCTGCCGGTTGAGATGTTCAGGAGTCCAGCGCCGCACCAGCGCCGTCAGAACCGAAAGCTGCGATTCGGCGTTCGGCAAGCTGCCTTCAGTGTGGCCCGAGTACACGCGCAGCCCATGGTCCACGGCGCGGTAAAACGTGGCCGCGTCGCGCAGAAATTCCGAATCGGCGCGATCCAGGTGGCCCATGGCTTCGATGATGTCGATGCGCGCGGGAGTGTTCAGAACCTTGAAAAAGATCCCGGCGCTTTTCAGCCGCAAGTACAGCAGCGAGAAATCGATGTCGTAGAATCCGCCCAGGCCGGCTTTCAAAGGATGTCCGGCGCCCTGCTCTTTTTCCAGGCGCATGCGCATCTGCCGCAGGTCTTTCTTGGACCGTCCGCTCTGGCCATAGCGCCGCCAATCCACTTGCTGCAGCTCGTTTAGAAATTTGGTGGCGCGTTCCAGATCGCCCGTGACCGCTCGGGCCTTCATGTACGCCAGACCTTCCCAGGCCGCGGCGTTCTTGGCGAAGTAGTCCAGCTGAGACGCCTCGGTCTGCACCAGCGCGCCGGCGCCCCCGTTGGGCCGCAAGCGAGTATCCACCGCGAACATCAAGCCGGTGCCGGTATAAGCAGTCACCAGGTCGATCAAGCGCTCGGCCACGCGCGTCCAGAAAAGATGCTCGTGCTGATCGGCGTCCGGAAGTACAAACACCAGGTCGGCGTCCGAAGCCAGATCGAATTCGCGCATTCCCAGCCGTCCCAGCGCCACTACCATCAGCTGCTGCCGCGCTTCATACCCGGCGCTGGGCGGCGGATGCGTGGCCAGCACTTGTTCCAGCGCCATGCGATAGCAGGCGGCGATGGCGGCATCGGCCAGGTCCGAGGTCATCTCCAGCGTCTGGAAAACAGGGACGCGCAGGCATATGCTGGCGGCCTGAATGCGAAACATCTCGCGGCGGAAAAAACGCCGTAGAGCGGAGATGTCGTCAAACTGGGAAGCGGATTCCGCGTACGTGTTCGCGCTCCCTGTGGGCAATCGGTTCAGCTCCTCGATGAGTTCCGGCAAACGGATCAGCTCTTCGGCGAAGTACGGGCTGTGTTCGAAAATATCCAGCGTGTGCCGCGGCGCTGGACCATCGGTGTTGAGCAGCCCAAGCCAGGCCGGATTCTTCACGGCCTTTTCCAGAAAATGCTCGAAGGCGCCCGCGCCGCGCCGCAGCTCGGTGCGCGAAACCACCTGGGCAAGCACGGGCGCGCATTGATCCAGGAACCGGAGCAGATTGCTCGAAACCGGCTCGAGCAGCGGCGGGGCCTCCTCCACTTCCGCCGGAGATGCGGGCGACAGATTGTAATAGCTGGGCCGCTGGCTGTGAATTACGCGCTCGTAGATTTCCTGCACCGCTTCCAGATGCGCGTTCAATTCGTGCAGCAGCTTTTCGCCCGAAGGGGCGCTGCCCAGCTGCGCTACGGGCATTTTGCGAGCCAGAATGTCCAGCTCGCGCGGCGCGGTGGGCATGGTGTGCGTCTGACGGTCTTCGGCAAATTGGAGCCGGTGCTCGAGATTGCGCAGGAAGCGGTAGGCCGAAACCAGCCGGGCGTATTCGGCGGCGGAAAGCAGATCCTTGTCGCTCAAACGCGCCAGCGCCAGCATGGTGCCGCCGTGCCGCACCCAGGGAACCTGGCCGCCATGCAAGCGCTGCAAGCACTGCACCAGGAACTCGATATCGCGAATGCCGCCCGGCGCCAGCTTGATATCGAAAGCATCTTTGTGCAAGCGCCGCCGGTTCAACTTTTCGCTGATGCGCTCGCGCGTAACCGACACCGCCTCCACCGCCGAAAAATCGAGCGTGGTGGAATAGATCTGCGATTCAACGCTGCGCAACAACTCGCGGCCCGGCTCCGGATCTCCAGCCGCGACACGGGCTTTGATCAGCATCTGCAGCTCCCAGTCGCGCGCGCGCGTCTGGTAATAACTCTTCGCGCCGTCGAGCGAAATGCAGACCTCGCCCAGGCTCCCATCCGGCCGGAGACGCAAGTCCACGCGATAGCACAGGCCCTCCGCCGTGTAGGTAGAAAGCAGTTCGGTGAGCTGGTTGGCGACTTTCTTGTAAAACTCCTTGTTCGAAATGGGGCTGGGACCATCGGTTTCGCCGTTAGCGGTGTAGACGAACATGAGGTCGATGTCGGAGCTGTAGTTCAGCTCGTTCCCGCCCAGCTTGCCGAGCGCGATCACCGACATGCCGCACTCCTGAGACTGCCCGTGTTCGTCAGCGTAGTGAGGCACGCCGTGCCGCGCCACAAACTCTTCCCGGATGCGTTTGTAGCTGACATCCAGGATGGCGTCGGCCAGATGCGACAGCTCTTCGGTGGTTTCCGACAGCGGACCAAAGCCCAGAACGTCGCGCAGCAGGATGCGCAGGATTTGCTGCCGGCGGAACAAAGCCAGCGACAGGGCTTCCGGCATCTTGCGAGGCTGGTGTTTGAGAAAGGCAGCCAGACGTTTCCGGTATTCGCCGCCCGAGAAGGAACGCTCGAGATCCCCCAGTTGCTCCACCCATTGCGGGTTTTGCAGGACCTCTTCGGAAAGGAACTGGCTGTAGGAAAAAACTGCGGCCAGATATTGCAGACAGTGCGGAGCCAGCGCCAGCTTTTCGAAAGCGGCTGGTTTCTGCTGTTTGAGACTTAGCAGATAATGCAGCGCCGCGTCGGGATCGGCAGCCGCAACCAGCAGCGTCTCGATCTGACTTTGAATCCCCTCCGGAAGTCCGCCGCCGATGGCCGCCAGTTCGCTTTGCGCGCGCCCCCTTTGGCGGAACGGTATCGTCTCGAGTAGAGTCGGCATGATTTGGCGAGCGGCTAGGCGTCCGGCGCGGAGAGAATTGCGTGCGCAAATTGGCGCGCCTTGCGGCGGGGCGCGATGGCTTCCAGATTAGAGGGCATCCTCGCTAGACGACTTGGTCCACTAGCGTGATTATATCGTGTGGGCGGATCACACCCGGCCGGATCACCCGCGCATAGAAGCCGCTCAGGCCCCAGCATGGACTCGCAGGGTCGCCGGCCTTGACTTGCAGATCGTAGATGGCTTCCTTGATGCCGGGCCCATATTGATCCAGCGTGCTGCAAGGTACGCGCAGCTTGGTGAGTTCCAGCAGCACTTCTCCGGCCCGGTAGCGCTGCCCCAGACGCATTTGCCGCCGATCCAGGCCGCTGGTAGTGAGATTCTCGCCCAGCGCCCCGTAGTACAGCGGAAAACCCTGCGCCACCAGCTCGGCGATTCCTTCCGAGGTAATCAGCAGCAGGGCCTGGTTAGGGCCGCCATGAAACTGCGGATGCGCCCAGGCATCCCCGCGAATGCACTCCGCCGTCACGATGGCCTCCGCGATCGGACGCTTGGGAATCCCGCCGGGTGAGATGTTGATCTGAAGAATGGAACTCATGCCGAGCCGCAGCAGCCCGGTCCACAGCAAGTCGAGGGCTTTTGGGCACGGATGAACGCGCTCATGAATTTCCCGGCCACTTGCGGCGCAATCGCGTCCACATCGACGCCCTGGCCGGCCAGGAACTGCCGCGCGTCCTCGACCTCATAGACGCGCGTGGGTTCGATGCTGACGCTCTCGAAGCCGGCCCGCGCCAGCTTGCTCGCGTAGTCCTCATCCTGGAGAGCGCCGGCAATGCAGCCAATCCACAGTTCTACATTCTTGCGGATCTGATCCGGCACCGAACCGCGCACCACCACATCCGACACCGCGAATCGCCCACCCGGCTTCAGAACGCGAAAAGCTTCGCGCAAAACGCGGTCCTTATCGGCCGACAGGTTCACCACGCAGTTTGAGATCACGACATCGACGGTATTGTCCGGAAGCGGGATGTTTTCGATCTCGCCCTTCAGAAATTCGACATTGGAAACGCCCGCCTTGCGCTGGTTCTCTCGCGCCAGCTCCAGCATTTCGTCGGTCATGTCCAGGCCATAAGCCTTACCGGTCGCGCCCACACGCCGGGCGGAGAGCAATACGTCGATGCCTCCTCCCGAGCCCAGATCGAGCACCACTTCGCCGGCTTTCAATTCGGCCAAAGCGGTGGGATTTCCGCAGCCGAGCGACGCTCGGACCGCGTCATCGGGAAGCTCGGTGGTCTGGTCGGCGGCGTAGAGGTTCGAAGTGATCGGATCGCACTCGCCTTCCACCGCGCGCCGCCCTCCGCAGCACGTGCTTCCGCCGGTTTGCACCCGCAAAGCAGCCTGGCCGTACTTTTCCTTGACCGCTTCCTTGATATCTGAAGTACTCATTCGTTCTCTCCTATTTCCACCACGAGGCTCTCGGGATGAGCCGTGAGCAAGAGGGTTCCGCGCCCAGGGCGGACAATCGGTCCGCATGTGTCGTTACGTTTCCGGCCCGAAGTTCGGTCTGGGCCACGGCAGCCATAGTTCGACTATAGCAGAAATACGGAAGGAACGAAATTGCCCACACGGACTACAGGTGTTGGTTACTTGAGCGACCGTGCCAGTTGCAGCACGTTGCCCTCGCCGCTCTTACGTGTCCGCTTAGACCGCTCCAGGTCCTGCTCGACATAGGCCAATAAAGAATCGGCGTCGGCGCCGTTTTCCGGAAAGCATGCGAGACCGACATCGATGCCGATGGTTTCATCGCCCAACATCTCCCGGCCTGCCTCCCGAACCTTCCAATCGAGCGATGCCACGCGGCCTGAGAGTTCGGCGGCATCGGCCCCGACGAACACGACCATGAATTCGTCGCCGCCCACCCGC
>DATJWJ010000100.1:0-62217 GCA_035501355.1 Bryobacteraceae bacterium
GGATTCACCCTCCAGAATCACTTCCACCACCACGATGCAGGTGTTGACGGTCTTTTCGGTTTTGGACATCTCGAAGCACAGCCGCAGATCCACGACGGGAACCACGTTGCCGCGCAGATTGATGACCCCGCTCATGAAGTCGGGCGTGCGGGGAACCTTGGTGATGCTGGTGAAATCGAGCACTTCCCGGACCTTGGCGACGTCGATTCCAAACACCTCGTCGCTCAGTTTGAACGTGAGATATTGCCGGGTCTCGGTAATTTCGGTAACGCTCATGGTGTTTGTCCTTTCACCTCCTGGAGCTTAAACGCGAACCCACGCGGGTCCCGCCGCAAACCTAGTAGCGCTCGAACTCCTTACAGCGTGGCCCCGTTGGTCTTCATCTGGTTCACCTTGGAAAGGCCGATCCAACCGATGAGCCCGGCGATGGCTGCCACCAGGACGAAGCTGCCCTGCAGTTTGACCGGGATTTTCAAATCATAAAACCACTTCACGTTTTTCTCCTTGTAGCCGCTGAGTTCCGTTCTTTGCACCGTCATTCGCATCCTGGCTCTGGATGGCGCCCGAGCTCTTCGTTCGCAATGCGCTCCGGATGGCGCTCTGCACTAAGCGATTCGGATCGAGAATCAGTGCCACAGTCCCGTTTCCGAGGATCGTCGCCCCGGACACCACCGAAGTATTTCGATAAACCCTGCCTAAGTTCTTAATCACGGTCTGATGATCTCCCAGCACCTGGTCCACGGCGAAGCCGTAACGGCCCTGATCTGTTTCGACCACCATCACCTGCTCGCGCTCCGGCCGCTCCTCCGTCACCCGGAAATATTCCCTGAGCCGGATGTAAGGAACCAATTGGCCGCGAACATTGGCGAGGTGATTGCCGTGCGCGGCCTCAATATCCCGGCCGGTCAGCTCGACGCATTCCAGGCTGTTGGCCAGCGGCAGCACGAAGTAGGCTTCCCCCACCCGCACCAGCAGCCCATCGATGATGGCCAGCGTAAGCGGCAGCCGCAGCGTTACGGTGACTCCCGCGCCCGGAATGCTCGCCACTTCCAGCGATCCCCGCAGGGCTTCCACGTTCCGCCGCACCACGTCCATGCCCACGCCCCGGCCCGAGACATCGGTAACGGCGCGAGCGGTGGAGAAGCCGGGCGCCAGGATCAGAGAAACAATCTCGGCCTCGGAAAGCTGGGATCCGGCGTGAATCAAGCCTTGCTCGATGGCGCGCGCCCGCACCGCCTCCACATCCAGGCCGCGCCCATCGTCGCGCACGCGTATGAGCACGTTGGCGCCCGAATGCTGGGCCGACAGATGCACCGTCGCGGTGGGAGATTTGCCGGCCGCCACCCGCGCTTCCGGCGTCTCGATGCCGTGATCCATGCTGTTGCGGATCAGGTGCACCAAAGGATCGTTCAACTGGTCGATCACGGTCTTGTCGAGCTCCGTCTCGGCGCCTTCGACGGTGAGCTCTACCTGTTTATGCAACTCCTGTCCCAGGTCATGCACCAGCCTGCGAAAACGCTCGAAGGTGGCGCGCAGCGGCAGCATGCGGATGCTCATCGAGTTCTCGCGCAGCGACGAGGTGAGCCGATCCACCTCCTCGGACACAGCCCGAACCTCAGGATCGTCCCGCCGTCCCGCCACCGCTCCCAGACGCGCCTGCACGGTCACCAGTTCGCCCACCAGGTTCACCAGTTGATCCAGCTTTTCGGCCGACACGCGAATGCTGGATGTGTTCGAGTTAGCGGCCGGGCGGCGGACTTCGGAAGCGGCCGGCACGGGCGCCTGGGCGGCTGGCGAGGCCGGCTCAACCGGTTGGATGCTCAGCTCGCAGTCGTTTTCGACGAAGATGAATACATCGCGGATCGCGGCCGCGTCCGCCCCGGTCTCGAGCAGCATGTCCCAGGCCAGGTGGCAGCGCTCGGGATCCTTCTCGGTCAAAGGCGGAAGGGCGGCCGTGTCCACCTGCACCCGCAGCTCACCCATCTCGCGCAGCTCGCCCAGCAGGCGCAGCGGGTTGGTTCCATTCAACAGCGCTTCTGGTGCGGGACGGAACCGAATACGCCATTCGCGCACCGGCCCACCCTCCGCGGCGGGAGCCGTTTCGGTGCGAGCCGGGCTCGGCGGACGCTCGGCGTCCGGCGCCCCTCTCAGGAACCGCAATTCGGTCAGAATGGCTTCCGACCGGCTCGTATCCGCAGCTTCTTGGCCGGTGGCTGCATCCAGCATCTTCTTTATCTGGTCCGCGGCGCCCAGCGAGAGATTGATCAGATCCGTCGTGACCGTTAATTGACCTTTGCGCAGCTGGTCGAACGCGGATTCCAGATGATGCGCGAAGCCGGAGATGTCATCGAAACCGAACATCGCACCCGAGCCTTTGATGGTGTGCAATGCACGAAACGCGCGCGCGACAATCTCCGCGTCGCCCCGGTTTTGATCCATCTCGAGCAGCGCCGATTCCAGCTCGACCAGTAATTCTCGCGCTTCGTCCAGGAACGCCTGCCGATGGTCGATCATCCGATCAGTCTCTTTACCACCGCCAGTAGCTGTTGGGTCGTAAACGGCTTCACGATCCAGCCCGTGGCCCCGGCCTGGCGGCCTTCCTGCTTGCGCGATTCCTGCGATTCGGTTGTGAGCATGACAATGGGGATGCCTTTGCAGGCTGGATTGGCGCGCACGCCGCGGATCAATCCGATCCCGTCCAGGTTGGGCATATTCAGATCCGTTATCACCAGATTCACCGGGCCGGTTAACTTGGTCAGCGCGTCCTTGCCGTCCACTGCTTCAATCACCGTGTAGCCGGCGTCCGAGAGTGTGAATTTAACCATCTGCCTGACGCTGGCCGAATCGTCGACCGTAAGGATTACTTTAGACAACACTTCCTCCAACCTCATTGAGCCCGGGGAAAGTGTCAAAACCTGCATCTCGCGCTGCTGCGGCGGCGGCTTCCGATACTCCGCTTACAATGCGTCCATTCTGCCGCGTGGCGGCGCGTGCGGCGGCCCACAACAACTCCAGCAACGACACATCAATCTCCTCGGCCTGCGTCAGGTCCACCTGGAGCCGCTCGGCCGACGCCAGTCCTTCGAGCAGCAGATTCTTCAGTTCGCTCGCCGAGGTCACCGTGAACTCGCCTGTCACCCGGATCAGGCAGCCAGTTTCGTTTCGTTCGATGGTCAGGGGCACGCTTTCTCCGGGTTCATTTATAAAGTTCGAAGCTGCCCGCGGACAGCTGCACAGCTGAGTGCAGGCCGTCCAGCCGCACCACTTTCGCCAATCCCCAGACCGACACTGCCTGGCCGGAAGAGCCCGGCAGATTCACTTCCACCGTCACCTCTTCGCCGAGGCTTAAAGGAAATGGTTGCGGCACTTGCAGCAACATCCCGGAGGTGCTGATGTTCACGGCGGTTGCCGTGAACGTCCGGCCGCTGCTGGCGCGCACGTTCACCCGCGCCTCAATGGGAAAGCGGGTCGCTCGTCTTCTCTCTTCGGGGCCACTCTTCATAGGCATTTCGCCGGTTCCGCAACTGTGCGGCCGAGCGGTTTATCTTCGGGATAGTAGTGTCTACATCCGGTCTTAGTTCTCCTTATCGGTGCTGGGCAGCGAATACTAGAATCAGACCCACGCGCCCCGACCAAGCAGCGGCCCGGCTTGGTTGTGAGCCAGAATGCGTTTTGTTTAACCCGCGCAGGGCGCCCCGCTCGACAATCAGCCGCGCAGCTTAATTTCAAGCCGTTCTGGCCGATATGGATGTTGTCCGCTGGGCTGGCGGCGAAGTTTCCTATGACGCTGCGATCTTATGCCAGGTTCCGATCGTCCGCCGAGCGGACAAAACGATGAATAGATTCATGCACGCAGGCCGGATGAGCCTTCAAAAAGCGGTTCGGATCATGCGGACTGGGCGCCACAGTCCGGCCGGACCCGCGCGGCCGGAAGCTCTGGAACGCGAAAGTGGATGGGTTTCGGCCATCCAAGGTGTGGCCGCCGAGCTCGAGGATCTCAATCGCTCCACCGAGAAGGATTTTCTGAGCGTGGGTGCAAAGCTGATGGATTTCATGTCGCTGGCGCGGCAGATCTCCTCCGATATGTCCGTGCTCAGCGACCTCATCGCAGGCGAGCGCGGACGGAGCGCGTCCGCGGCGCTGGTCCGGATCCGGGAAGATGTCCAGCAAATGGGCGGCCGGATGGAGCAGAGCGGCCAGGCACTGGCGGCCATAAAGGATCTCTCAGGCCACGTGCGGCAGTCCTTTTCCAAGCTTCGCGAAACGGTGTCCATATTTCGAACACTCTGTACCTTGACGCGCGCCGAAACGGCGCGGCTCTCGAGCGACGTTTCGAGCTTTAGCGATCTAGCCGATCAAGTAAAGCCACTGTCTGAGAGCATCCAATCCAGCGGCGAACGCGTCCTGGCGGCCTCCTCCCATCTTGACCATAAGGTGCAGGAAGCACTGCGCAAAGCCGCCGATCTCTCCGCGCGGGAGGTCCGGGAAGTGCACTCGCTGATCTCTAGCGTGGTGGAAGGCTTGAAGTCGTTTGAAGACGGGCAACAGCGGGCTCTCGAAGCATCCGGCCGCCAGGCGGCCCAGCATCGGGAAGTGTGTGAGGCAATCGAGGACCTGGTGCGGTCCATCCAATTCCACGATATTACCCGGCAACAGATCGAGCACGTATGCCAAGCGCTGCGTCAGATCTGTTCCGAGGTTTCGCCCGGAGAGCGAGCCGGCTCGCCTGTGCAACCCCATGCGTGCGCAGTCCTGACGCTCGAGTCCTCGCAATTGGACGGCGCCGCCTTGACGTTCGTCAACTCGGTAGAGCACATGCAGCGTGACTTGGAAGACATCGGCGTGCGGGTAGCCGATATGGCAGCGGCCAGCAAGAACCTGATGGGTCTGTCCGAGGACGAAAATGATTCCTTCTTCCTGCGGATGGAGGGCTGTTTGACGGGCATTCTGAAAGCTCTGGGCCGTTGCGCTTCGGCCGAAACCGCGATCGAGTCCACGGCTTCAGAACTCGGGGAAACCATCCGCGGAATGCGCCAGGCCGTTCACGAAATCAGGGGAGTCGAGATTCAGATCCAGCGGACCGCCATCAACGCTAACATCGGATCGGCGCATATCGGCGAGGCCGGGAGCGCGCTCAACGTGATTGCGGACGTTATGCATCGCGTCGCACTGGATTCCAACGGGAGCACCGAGGCCGCGGCCGGCGCACTCGATTCCATGCGCGACGCGGCGAACTGCGTAGCTGGAGGGTCCCGCCTCGCGGTATCTGGCGGCGGGGCCGAGACAGACCATGCAACCGGAGAGACGCGCCAAGCGATCCTGGAATTGCACACCTCCAGCGAGCGCAGTTTCAGCCGGCTGAAGCAGATCGCTACCTTGAGCGCCCAGTTAAGCGACGATATCCGGTCGCTGCGCGATAGCCTGTCGGTGGGAAAGCTTTTTCACGAGGTGGTCGCTCGCGCCCAAAGTGAGCTGAAACGGATGGGCGCGGACGCCAGTCCCGCCGGTTCCAGCTCCATGCCGCTTGATCCCACGCGGCATATCCAGAGATTTACCAAACAATACACCATGCAGAGCGAGCGCGATGTGCACGAGGCGGTGTCTAGAGGCGAGGCGAGCGCGCCTGTGGCGCTGGCCGTGGGGCCAAATGCTGGAACGGCTGATGGCGGCCTGGGGGACAACGTGGAGTTGTTTTGAATCCATGAAAAATAGCGCATTCCTCAAGATGCCACGCGGTTTAGGGAAGCGACATTAGGGAGGTAACTCAGAATGAATGAGGCAATTGCGAAGCCGATGATCGAGTGGCTGCCCGCATACGCCGTGGGCGTCCCACAGATCGATGCGGAACACCAACGCCTATTCGCGCTGGCCGAAGGTATGCATCAGGCCATGCTGGCCGGACAAGGCAAGGCGGCTTTGGCCGCATTGCTCGCGGACCTGGTCGCATACACCTGTTACCACTTTGAGCACGAGGAGCAGTTGATGGAGCGAACCGGCTACCCAGGCTACCAGGACCATCGAAAACAACATGAACGCTTTCGATCTCAGGTTCGCGCCATGCAGGAACGCGCGGCATCCGGCGAAGTCACCATGACCATTGAGGTAATGCAGGCACTGATCGAGTGGCTGAAGCGCCACATCGCGGCCAGCGACCGCCTGATCTCAGACCATATGAAGCGCGATTAGGCGGATTGCGCCAGCGTCAACAAGCCACCGCCGGCGTCCGAGGATTGCAATTCGATGCTGGTCAGAATCGAAGCCACGGATGGACCAACGCCAGCCAGAGCCGCAAGGTCCTCGGCATCGAACGAGTCCGGCCCCCTACGATAGAGAGCCAGGACGCCCACCACGCCGCCGCTGGACATCAAGGGGAGTGCCAAAGCCGAGCTCAGACGGCCATCCTTCGGATAGCCCCGCTCGACGGACGGGTTACCATTCAAAATGGGCTGGGCCGTTTCCACGACCCAACCCACCAACCCCTCTCCCTGAGCAGCGCGCAAAGAGCTCAGCGCGTGCCGGTCTTCCCCGCTGACGAAGCAAGGCCGCACGAAACCGTTTTGGCAGGAATAGAAGCCGATCGCATCGTATTCAACCAGAGCTTCCATGCGCAGAGCGGCCACCGCTAGAGCTTCCCGTCCCGCCAGGCCCGCGGAAATCTGGTTGCCCCAGTCGTTGCGTGGGCGGGTGGCGGACTGAATCGGAGCCACGTTCGCCAGCCCGCGCGGCGCTTCGTTTTCAAACCCGGCTGCCGGCGCGCCGCCGCGCTCGATCTTGAGATCCACCGAAAGCGGAGCTTTGAGCTCGCTCACGGCCGTCTTGGCAAGCGCCTCGAGTTCACGATAGCGCTTCTGTAATACGCCCACGACTTCCGGATCGAAAGCGGTTCCCGCCTCAGATGCCACGCGCGCCATGGCTTCATCCAGCGGCAGCGCACGGCGGTACTGGCGGTCGCTGGCCAACGCATCCAGGCAATCCACCGCCGCCAGGATACGCGCCCCGATCGGGATCTCGGCGCCCTTCAAGCCAAATGGATATCCGTTACCATCCCAACGTTCGTGATGTGCGCGAACGATCGGAACCACCGGGTACGGGAAATTCACTCGCTCCAGAATTTCCGCGCCCACTACCGGGTGGACCTTCATCTTTTCGAATTCCGCACGCGTCAGCTTGCCGGGCTTGGAGATGATCGACTCCGGGACAGCCAGCTTGCCGATGTCATGCAAAGTAGCAGCCGCGCGCAATGCCTCTAGTTCCGTTTCGGAGAGCTTCAGTTCCTTTCCAATTTCGACTGCATACAATTGAACGCGCTGCAGGTGGTCGTGCGTGGTGTGATCTTTCGCATCGATGGCGCACGCCAGGGCCTCAATGGTCCTCAGGTGCAGGTCGTTCACCTCCAGCACATGCTTGTTCATCTGCTCGATATGCTCGATGTGCGAGCGGTGCGAGCGATGCACCAGGTAAACCAGCGGCAGGCAAATGATCGGAATCTCCCATTGCACGCCATGCGGCACGGTTCCCACCAGCCAGGCCATCGAGCATCCCACGATATAGAAAGGCAGCATCCCGCGGTACCCGCGCCACACCGCAAGAATGGATTTTGCTTCGGTCAGCCCGATGATGCACGCCACCGGAACCGTGTTGGCTGCAAAATAGGTGACCGCCAGAAATGCCAGACCCGCCAGTTCGCCGAACTGCGAATGTGTGTACTGAAGCACCAGAGTCGAAAGCAAAATTGCGGTACCCGTGTTCGCGACGTTGAATGCAACTTGAACGAACCGCGGACGGGCTTTTACCCGCCACACGGTCTGGACCAGCAGCGAGACGGCGCCCACCACGAGGGTCTCGCTAAGGCTTAAGTTTACGATACCCACCAGCACGAACAGCGCGCTCACCGACATGGTGCCCGTGACACCCGGCATGCGTACTTTCAGCGCCGACGCCAGTGCGGCAGTAATCAGGAAGGCAGCGAATCGCACGGGATCGTGGCATTCCCACTTCGCCAATCCTCCCAACAATGCAGCGGATCCAATAGCGATGTGCGCCCACAGATAAAGTTTTGGCATCAGATTTCGCATAAAGCCCCGCGTCGGTTCGTACTACTTCTCGCCCTGTGTGCTGGTTCCCCAAGCGGCGTTGGTGCCCCAAGCGGCGTTAGTTCCCCATGCGGCATTGGTGCCCCAAGCGGCATTTGTTCCCCAGGCCGCATTACTACCCCAAACCGCCGCCCCTGCGCTCGTGCCGCTCAAGACCTGCGGCCCCCAAACCAGCGGCAAAGACAAGGTCGAGCTGTTCCACCAGGCCGCGCTCAGATCCGGAATCACCAAGGCCGTATGGAGCAGGGAATTGTAATAAAGTTGCGGCGATAACGCCGCGCCGTAGGTTTTATCGTAGTTCTCCAGTGCGGCGGCGATGTCAAGATAGCCTGCCCCCACCGTAAACATGTCGTAAGTGTTGGTATAAGACTGCCCCGTTGTCGAATCGTAGGCCACGCTGGCCAGAGGAAACTTCTTAGACGCGGTTTTCATCAGCCGCGCTTTGACCGTATCGGGACTCAATGTCGGATCACGCTCGATCATCAGCGCTGCGGCGCCTGAAACCACGGGTGTCGCCATGCTGGTGCCGCTCAACTGGAAGTACAGCGGAGGCGCCGGAGCCGTGGACGTCGTGTAGGCTGACGTCGCTACCACGTTGGATGGATAGTCCTTGACCAGCGTCGAGCCGGGCGCCAGCAGAGAGTCTACAAGATTCCCCGGAGCCACCAGATCCGGCTTGGCCGTCAGATCGATGTAGGTCGGCCCGCGCGAGCTGTAGCTGGCGATCAGGTCGTCGCTACGCGTCATGGTGAATTCCGTCTTCATCGCGCCCACCGTGATCGCGTGCGGGCTGTTGCCTGGCGACAGCACGGTGGCGTAGCCATTGCGTCCCAGATTGCCGGCCGCAACCACCACCACGATTCCGCTTTTCCAGGCCGCTTCCACCGCCTGGCACAACGGATCGCGCGTGCAACTTTCGAAGATCGGCCTGCCCAGCGACAGGTTGATCACGCGCACGTTGTACTTTTGCTTGAGCTCAACCGCCTTCTGAAGCGCTGCGATGACGACGCTGTCGCTGCTCATGCCGTTGACGTCGAGCACCCGCAGATCCAGCAGGTTCGCAGCGGGAGCGATTCCCTTGAACGTCCGGAACGCGCCCGGCTTATCCGACGAACTCCCGTTCCCGGCCACGATTCCCGCCACATGCGTTCCATGCCCGAAGTCGTCGGCCAGTGAACCGCCGATAAAACTCTGCCGGTAAACCACCCGGCTCTGGTTGGAATTCGCCGCGTTCAGGTCCGGATGTGCAAAGATTCCGCTGTCGATCACCGCTACGCCCACACCATGCCCGTCCCATCCTGAAGCCCAGGCCTGGGGCGCATTCACCGCCCCCGCGGAATAGTCCAAAGAAGCGCTCAACGCTCGATCCAGCGAAATATAAGCCACGTTCGACTGGTTCGATATCGCGACTACGTCGGTCGGATGCACCGTCGCCGATACTGCGGGAATCAGCGAGAACACGGCATTCAGCACACCACCAACTAGGTTCAGAACGCCGCCTACCAGTCCTCCCAGCAAGCCGCCTGAGGATTGAGAGGGCGCTGTGTTGTACTGCACAATCACGTTGATGCTGTCGGAGGGATTGGCCAACAGCGGTTGCAAATCAGGGGAAATCTTGGAATCGTCGGCCAGCGCGACGCTGCTGATCACGCACAGGACCAGCCCCAGCGCCGCGCTCCGCAAAGTTCTTGATCGCATGGCTCCCTTCTTGGCAACTGCGGGGCCAGAAATTTTGAATTATTAACTTGTCCAGGATCAAGTACTTTGGGCTCTCTATTAGGACGTCCGCAGGCTTAGTTCCAGCGTCAACCTGTCTCAAAAGGCTGACATGTTGGCGCTTCTACCAGGCGATCCGCGCGGGGAAAAATTCGGAAACCAGATCTTCGTAATACGGCCGCAACTCGGCCAGCCTCGGCCGCTCGCTCGCTTTCGAGTACAGATCGTAGGGACTGAACCGCCGCACCCAGTCGAACATCTCGCGATCCCGATCGTTCATGAGGTAGCCGTAAGCGTCCTCGCGATGAGCCGCATAAAAAGAGTGATAGCGGATCACGTATACCGCGGGCTCGGGCAGATAGTCCTTTACTACGTTATACAGGTACTCGTCGTGGCCCCAGGACAGATCGACATAATCCAGACCGCAGCCTGACTGGTAAATGCCCAGCCGAGTTTGGTACCGCGCCTCCGCGGCGTCCGGGTTGTCGCGGAAAAACTCGGGAAAAACGATTTTGTCGGAATAGGCGCAGCCCACCGGAAACGTGTCGCCCACCACCGCCCATTGCGGCTCGCCGTAGAGGCACAGCACTTTCCCCAGGTCGTGAATGAATCCAGCCAGCACGAACCAGCGCGGGTAGCCGTCTCGACGGATCGCCTCGGCAGTCTGGAGATTGTGCTCCATCTGGCTCAGGCTGGTATCCGGATCGCTTTCGTCCACCAGCGTTTCCAGCCGGTCCATCGCTTCCCAAATGCCCATCGCGCCTTTTTGCCTGGCCAGGTACTGCTGTTTCTTGGCGCGCACGAAGTCCACTGTCTGGTGAACGTGGTTTAGCCGGTAAAACTCGCGGACTCCCGGCGGCGTTGTTGAGTCATATTGCCGGAACTCTTCCTGAGCTTTGTTCGGCCGGTACCTCTCTTGAACGTAGTCGTCCCACTGTTCCAGGTTTTCGAGTGGTCCCATGCCACCATTGTGCCAGGCCGCTACGGACTTTGATCAACCGTCAGCATCACAATACCGGTTTGATTTTCGACCGACGCATTGAAATTGTCGAAAGAGACGGAATTACCGCTGTATCCGCTTCCCGCTGGAAAAGCGTCCACGCTGCTATTGCTGAAAAGCATGTAGTAGCCGAATGCGATGTTGACGCCTTGGGGCGGCGCCAGGCAATTGCATTTGCGCTCCTGGGGCAGGCCGAGGTTGACATCCATCAGCAGCGCTGAACTGGTGGCATTGGTGACAAAAGGAACGAAGTACGTTTGATCTCCAATTTTATTTGTGATGTTGAACGAGTAGCTGCCTTGAGGGCTGCTAATCGGGCTGTAGGAGCCGGCCACCGGATCGCCCAGCGGAACTCCCCAGGGGCTGGGCTGGATCAGTTGAAACGAAACCTGCAGGGTCGCCGGCGCCGGGATGGTCCAGGAAGCGCTGCTCGATGCGTTCACTGTTCCCAGCACGGTCCCGTTGACCGATACACCGGCTGGATAAACCAGGAAGTTAGTGAAGTGTAAGGTGACGCTCGAGCCCGTAAAGCCACTTTGTCCGACGGAGAACTGTTGGCCCGCGACACTGACTGCGCCCGCTCTGACAGGGCCGGGGTTCGAAGCTACGTTCAGCGTCACTTGGCCGGCGCCGTTGCCCGCGGCACCGGAGGTGACCGCGATCCATTTCGCGTTGCTCGCCGCCGTCCATGAGCAACCGGCTTGAGTACTGACTGTGAATGAACTGCTCCCCCCGTCTCCCTCCACCTGCACGCCTGAGCCGGACAGAGAGTACGTACAGGTCCCTGATTGGACAACCAAAGGCCCCGAATCCGACAAGCGCACGCTCCGGTATTGGTAGAACTGCACCAGTTGATTCAGAACATCCGCCGCTGCAACCAGGTAGTAAGTGCCCGGCTGGAAGCCAGCGGGCAGGCTGGCAGAGCCGGAGCAGGTAGTGGCGGCCCCAGCCGCCAGACCCGCATAGTCACACCAAATTAATGGACTGGGGTCAGACAGGAAAGTAGATGAGGTAGAAAGATATAATCCCATCCGAAATGGCCCGGCTTCGGATCGCCCAAAATTGGTGAAGTTCACGACAGCGTTGAATTGCCCCCCGGCCGTTGCGGAATTGTTCGATGTGACACTCGTGATGCCGAGCAGCGGTAATGCCATCCAGTTGCTCGCCAAATTAGAGACATCGATAGAACCCAATCCGGTCACCTGATCGTACCCGGGACCGGCGCTATATCCAAACGATCCGCCTGTACAATTCGGCGAACCCGCCTGGCAGGCGACGATGTTGTTCCCGCTGGTAACGTCATGAAAGACCCCCGGAACCCCCTGCGCGAGCGCATACAGGTTCAAATTGATATTGCTCAGCCCGGGTTGCGCCTGCGATCCCGTCGAGGTCAGGTAGTGATTCAACAAAACCGCAATGCCGGCGAATATCGGAGCAGATGCCGACGTGCCGCCGGCCCCCACCCATTGCCCGCCGGTCACCATGGCGTAGTTGTCGTGGAAGGCCGATGCGGACAGAGCAATATCGGGAACGTCCCGCTGGCCGTCGTTGGGAACTCCCGGCCCGATCTGCCAAAACGGTTTAGGGTAGAACAGGCTTGAACCTCCGCCGCTGGCCTCGAATCCGGCTTGCAGCAAGCTCGAATCGTTCCAAGCGATTTCCGGGATATAACCCAGCGCTGAAATTGAGTTCGCATTGCTTTGCGCGGCCCAATAGTTTCCGGCGTCTTCGGCGAACTCAGTCCCGCCTACCCCGGTTATTTCCGGAAGGCTGGCTGGAATGTTCACATTCAGCCCCGTCGTGGCAGCCGTTTCCGTTCCGCCCAAGTTTTCGCAAGCGGCCGCGCCCGAGTCGCCCGAAGATGCGATCCAGGTGATTCCCTGGGCGTTCGCCTTCTGCGCTTCACTCTCCAGAATCTGAGCAAACTCCGGCGGCGTATTTTGTTCGCACACGCCAAAACTAAAACTGATCACCGGGGCCAGCGCGTTGTCGATGGCATACTGAGCGGAGAAAAAAGCGTCTTGCGAATAGACGAACAGGATGCTTGCGTTCGGTGCGATAGCGCCCGACCATTCCAGATCCAGGTCTGCTTCCATGCGCTCGCCCGGATCGGAGCCTGGATCGGGACTCCCAGGCACGAGGATTAATTGTGGATCGTTGGGCGGCAGGTTGAACCCAGTCCGGAATGTCCTGACATCCGAAAGATCGACATTCGCTTGTCCCGCCACCACCAGCGCCTGGCCGGTGCCATCGAAGCCTTTTTGATAAAGCGGCAGAATGTCGTAAATTGTCGCGATGTCACCGGGGTTGAGCATGTTCATTCCCACCTGCGGAATGAATGCGTCGGGATGAGCGCGCTTGGGAACGCTGGGATGAAAATCGTCCAGGCCCAGGAAGCCCGAGACGACGTTCGCCAACGCTTCCGGTATGGAAGGCTGGGATGCGTTCGCGTAATGACTTCTCCCATCCACGAAGTAGTAGTGAATCTCGGCCTTCAACACGTCCTCAACTTGTTCCGCGGTGCCGCTGAAAGCGATGGAATCCCGCCCGCGAGCGATGCGGATGATGCTGAAGCCGGCCGACTGGAGCCAATCGACCACTTTCGCGATGTCGCCTTGACTCAAACCAAACCGATCCGCATACTGTTCCGGCGTAAGCCAGCGATGAAACATTGGCGAAGCAGGGTCCTGTTGCTGTTTCAGCAGCGCGGCCAGCGCGGCGTCCTGATCCGACGATTTCTTCAAGACCAGCGTCATGTAGCCCAACTGAAGACCTGGTTCGGCGCGGCCTTGATCGTATCGCCGCTGCGCCATGGGATGGACGTTGCCCCTCAAGATCGCCCGTTGATCCTGATCCAAGCGCCCCGCGATTCGGGTTTCTTGCGCTTGGAGCGGCCAGGAAAGAAGCATCCATAGGGGCATGACCGCGCCTAGTAGTCCTGCGCTGATTCGATTAATTAAGGAAGCACACCCGCCCATGCTCAAGCGAAGAATCGGCCTCAAAACAGGGGTGAGAAATGAGGAAAATGCCTGAAATCTCGGGAATTACGCGCTAGTCCAGGTGGTACCCGCCAACCCTTGGGTCTATGTTTCGTAATGCGTCCAACGCTAAAGATGGAAATCTTGCCGCCGCGCCTAACCGATCCAAATCGCTTCCGTCTCACCATTACCTAGCTACTTAGGTATGCTTACAGTAGCCTCATGGGCACGCGAAAAAACGACATTCTGCAAGGCACGTTAGTTCTGTTGGTCCTGAAGACACTGGCCAGCGGAAGGAAGATGCACGGCTACGCCATCACGTCGCACATTCAACGGATCTCGGAAAATCTGCTGCGCGTCGAAGAAGGCTCGCTCTATCCCGCGCTGCATCGTATGGAACAGGACGGCTGGCTGCGCGCCGAGTGGGGTCAAACGGAGAAGAATCGAGACGCGCGTTTTTATTCCCTGACCGCCAAGGGCCGCAAGCAGCTGGCCCAGGAGCAAGAAAGCTGGAGCAGACTCACCGAGGGCGTCGCTCGCGTCCTCAGGGGTCCACTGGAGGTAGAGTGATGGCCTGGTTCGGCCGGCTCTGGAACGTTCTTAGGCCTTCACGCTTGCAGCGCGACCTGAATCGTGAACTTTCGTTTCACGTGTTGGAACGCACCGAGGAGCTCGAAGCCGGCGGGATGAATCCGGAAGAAGCCGCTCGCATGGCGCAGCTGCAGCTTGGCAACTACCCCCTGCAAGTGGAAAGGACGCGGGACATGGACATCCAGCAAGGCCTGGAAGCAACGCTGCGGAATCTGCGTCACGCAGTCCGCGCGCTGGCGAAAGCGCCGGGATTTACGGCTACGGTGGTGGCGACGCTGGCGCTCGGCATCGGTGCCAACAGCGCGGTCTTCTCGGCCATCTACGCTGTGTTGCTGCGGCCGCTGCCGTTTCCCAACGCCGATCGCTTGGTCACGTTGTCGCAGCTTAATCCGAAAATGCGTGAGCCGTTTGTCGCTCCGGCTCGCCTGGCGGACTGGAACCGTCTCAATACAACCTTTCAGGCCATCACCGGCTATTACAGCGAGGACGAATCCGAACTATCCGGCGAGCTTCCCGAACGGCTGACACGCGCGCTGGTTGCCAGACGCTTTCTTGAAGTATGGGGCGTCGCGCCGCAGCTCGGCCGCGATTTCACTCCGCTCGAGGAGCACTTCGGCGGGCCTCCTGCCGTCATCATCAGCGACCGGTTCTGGCGGCGCCGCTTCAATGCCGATCCGAACGTCATCGGCAAGACGCTGCGCTTCGGGACGTCGCGCTCCGGCCCGCAGCTAGTGCCGATTGTCGGCGTGATGCCGGCTTCGTTCCAGTTTCCTCTGCGCGAGGTCGATCTGTGGTCGCCAAGTCCAGATGACGCTTTTTTCGCTCACGGCCGCGAGCTGACTTGGTATAGCGGCGTGGGGCGGTTGAAGACTGGAGTGACGCTCGCACAGGCGCGGTCGAATTTAGCCGCCGTCCAGGCCGAGCTTGGCAGGGAGTTTCCGAAAACAGACGCGCAACTCTCCGTCGAGATCGAACCACTGAAGGACGCGACCATCGGTGCTGTGCGAGGCTCGCTCTGGATATTATTCGGCTCCGTCTCGCTCCTACTGTTGATCGCGTGCACGAATGTGGCAGCGTTGTTGCTCTCGCGCGCGGCCGCCCGCCAGCAGGAAATATCGGTGCGCTTTTCGCTCGGCGCATCGCGATCTTCCGTAGTTGGACATCTGCTAGCGGAAGTCTTCATCCTGGCGGTCTCAGGCGCGGCCGTGGGTCTATTGCTGGCCGGCGCCGCCGCCGCGGTGTTCCGCTCGCTGGCGAAAGACCTGCCTCGTATACAGGAAATCGCGCTGGACTGGAGAATCGTATTCTATTCGCTCGCCTGCGCGCTCATCGCAACACTCGTGTGCGGTCTTCTGCCGGCTATCCGCGGCACACGCAACGCTCTGGCCGATTCGGCTCGCGGAACACGCACCACCGTCTCCGGAGGGAATCGAACCCAGTTCGTGCTGACCGGTGTCCAGGTTGCTCTCGCCGTTACGCTGCTCTCGGGCGCCGGCCTGTTGATCCGGAGCTTGCAGCAACTGGGCCGCGTCTCGCCCGGCTTTGAGACCGAACACATCCTGACTTTCCAGGTGAGCAACGCCTGGGGTGAGACCGCCGACATGAAAGCGGTGGTTCGCCGCGTCCATCGAATCCTAGACACCCTCCAAGCTTTGCCCGGCGTAGAGGCCGCAGCCACCACCTACGATCTGCCGGGAGTCCCTAGCGACTACCAGGTCGAGCTGAAAGCTGACCAGGGCCGTGCCGAAACCGAGCCGAAGGTTATCGCCGAGGGACGCACTGTATCGCCGTCCTATTTTGCCGCGCTCGGAATTCCGCTTCTGGCCGGCGAAACGTGCCGCGAGGAAGCCGGCATCTATACGATGATGGTGAATCGCGCGTTCGCTAACGCGTATTTCGCCGGCTCTTCACCCGTTGGACATCATCTCTCCCAGCCGGATAATCTTTATATTCCGAGCAGCGTCGTGCGCGGCGTAGTGGGCGACGCTCGCGAGACCGGCCTGGATCGCGAGCCGGTGCCGACCGTGTATTGGTGTTTCAGCCCGGGTCAGCCTGGCACGCGGTACCTGGCGCGCACGCATGGCGACCCGCGTTCAATGTCCGAGACCATTCGCCGCGCCGTCCACCAGATTGAGCCGCTGCGCTCCGTGTACGACGTGGCCCCCCTGGCCGATCAAATCTCGGACGCATATTCGGAAAACCGGTTGCGCACCATCCTGCTGGCGTTTTTCGCTTCCGCCGCCATACTGCTGGCCTGTGTGGGGCTGTATGGAACTATCAGCTACGCCGTCAATCTCCGAAAACGCGAAGTGGGCCTGCGGCTGGCGTTAGGCGCGATGCGGTCGCAGGTGGTCCGCCATTTCTTGACACAAGGGCTGTTGGTTTCCGCTCTGGGCTGTCTGGCCGGAATCGCGATGGCTCTGGCATTCACCCGGGTGCTGGCCGGAATGCTGTACGGAGTCTCAGCCAACGATCCCGCAACGCTCGCCGGGGTGGCGATCGTCGTCCTGTCAGTTTCATTCCTGGCGTCACTGCTACCGGCCGTACGAGCCGCGCGATTGGAGCCAATCGAGGTGCTGCGCGACGAATAGGCTATTCATGCCGCAGCGCATTCATAGGATCCACTCGCGTAGCGCGCCGCGCCGGGATGTAACATGCAGCGAGCGCTGCCCCGACCAAGACCAGCGCGGTTCCGGCAAACGTCAGCGGATCGAACGCGCTCACGCGGAAGAGTTGGTTCTTCAATACCTGGCTAAAGATCAGGGACACGGCCAGTCCCGCGGCCGCACCGATGCCCGCCAGTTGCATGCCTTGCCCGATCACCAGTCTGAGTACTTCTCCAGGTTGCGCGCCCAGCGCCATGCGGATGCCCACTTCCTGCGTTCGTTGCGTCACCGCATAACTGATCACTCCATACAGGCCGATCACGGCCATTACCAGCGCCATCGCGGCGAACACGCCCAGGAGCGTTACCACGAAGCGGCGCGAGGCGAGCGATTCCGAGACCATCTCCGGCAGCGCTTTGATCTGCGAGACCGCCAGCCCTGGATCGATTTGGCGAACCGTGTCCTTCAGCGCATTTGTCAGTCGCAACGGGTCCGACCCCGATCGAACAACAAACGTCGTGAACGGCGTGGGTTTTTGATAAATCGAGTAGTAATACTTGCCCTTGACTAGATCGCCCGCCAGGTCCGATTGCTTGGTATGCCCCACCACGCCGACAATTGTCGACCAAGCCCCCTGTCTTCCATTCCGCAGATGCTTGCCGATGGGATCCTCGTTCGGCCAATACTCGCGCGCCAACGTCTCATCGATGACCGCCACGGGGGATGTCGTCTCCCGATCCTGTTCCGTGAACACTCGCCCGCTGCGAATCGGAATCTTGAGCGCCGCAAAATAGTTGGGGCTCACATAACCGATATCGCCGTGCGGGCCGGGATCGCCAGGCGGAAAAGTCCGTCCTTCGATGGCAAACGAAGCCGAACCACCCAGGCCGCTGAATGGCACTGGCATTCCTGCCGCCACAGCGGTCACGCCCGGCAGGCTACTGAGCCGTTCCAACGCGCCGCGGTAGAAGGCCATCTGTTTCGCCGGATCGCCGTACTGCGCTTGCGGCAGCGTTACGAATCCGGTGATCACCCCGCCGGCCTGGAATCCCGGATTGACATCCTGGAGCGAAGCCAGGCTGCGCAGGAACAGACCGGCGCCCACCAGCAGGACCAGCGCCAGCGCCACTTCTCCGATCACTAGGCCAGCCCTCAGCCGCTGCCGAGACAATCCCGCCGTGCCCGACCGGCCGCCTTCCTTGAGCGCGTCGAAGCGATCCAGCCGCGAAATCTGCCAGGCCGGCGCGATCCCGAAAAGGATGCCGGCTAGGATCGCCGCCAGCGCCGTGAACGCCATAACAGTGGTGTCTATGCGCACATCGAGCGTCACTGCGCTGTTCTCCGGCGCCATCAGGATCAGACCCCGAGCCCCGGCCAAGGCCAGCACCAATCCCAACGCCGCCCCGGCCAATGCCAGCACCAGGCTCTCGGCCAACGTGCGACGGATCAAGTCCCAGCGGCTGGCTCCCAGCGCGGCTCGCACTGCGATCTCCCGGCTGCGTCCGGACGCGCGCGCCAGCATCAGGCCGGCAATATTGGAACAGGCGATCAGCAGCACGAAACCAACCGCGCCCAGCAGCACCAGCATGGGCGTCTTGGTATCGCCCGCGATGAAATCGGTAAACGGGACGAGAAACATGCCCCACAGCGAGTCTTTCGCGAAGCCGCCAAGCTGCGTGCTGTCGTTTCGAACCCGGTTGCTAAGAAGCTCTACCAACGCGCTGGCTTGCTCGATCTTGACTCCGGGCTTTAGACGTACAAAGGCATTGTAATTTTCGTTAAAACGATTCTGGGGACTGTAAGCCTCATCCGGCAGGCCGAGCGGAACCCAGATGTCCACATTGGCCGGCCAGTTGAATTCCGGCCCCATGACGCCCACGATTCGATACGGCACTTCATTCAGTTCGATGGTCCGGCCCAAAATTCCGGCATCCTCGCCGAACAAGCGCTTCCACGCGCCAAAGGACAGCACGGCTACACGGTTCCGGTTTGGCTGGTCCTCTTCAGGTTCAAAAATGCGCCCGATCCTAGGTTTCGCGCCAAACACATTGAACCATTCCACGGAAACGCTGGCGCCTTGCAGACGCTCGGGCACACCCGAGCCGGTGTAGTTGTAATTCCCCGGCTGCTCCATCGCCGCGGCTTCGAACAATTGCGTACTCTTGTGCACATCGTCGAAGTCCGGTACGGAAACGGGGATGCTCCGCAACGCTAGTTTGTCGTATTTCGCTCGCAGTGCAGCCACGCGGTCCGGACGCGCAACGCCTGCGGGATTCAAAAGCACTTCATTCACCACGCTGAAAATAGCCGTATTGGCGCCGATACCAAGCGCGAGCGCCGACACCGCGGTCAGGCTGAACGCCGGGCTCTTCAGAAGCGTCCGGCAGGTGATGCGCAGGTCAGAAAGAGTCAACATGCCGCCTCTTGGTATATTACGGGCGGTTTCGAGGAAGGTTACGCCTGTTTACATCTGCCAGCGCCAGAGATTCGCCCCCACGGTGTAACCGGCGCCCACCGCCGCGAAAACCACCAAATCGCCCTTCTTGAGCTTTCCGCACTGAATGGCATCCCGCGTGGCCAGCGGGATAGTGGCCGCGGTGGTGTTTCCATAGCGGTCGATGTTGATGATCACTTTCTCGCAGTTGATTCCCAGCCGCTCGGCCGCAGCCGTGATGATACGCCGGTTGGCCTGGTGCGGAATGAAGGCATCCACGTCGTCCACCGTCAAATGGTTGCGCTGTAGCAGATCGCGCGTGGTTTCGAACATTTTGCGCGAGGCGTATTTGAAGACCTGCTGGCCGTCCTGTTTGACAAAGTGGAGCCGTTGGCGCACGGTCTCCTCGGTGGCAGGCATGCGGCTCCCGCCGGCTGGCTGCTTCAGGTAGTCGCCGCCGGAGCCATCGATCAGGTTCAGGAAATCGATGAAGCCGGTTTCGCCAGGTTCGGTCGGCTCGATGAGCATCGCGCCGGCGCCGTCGCCAAACAGCACGCAAGTGGCGCGGTCGGTGTAATCCATCACGCGCGACATAGTGTCGGCGCCGATTACCAACACCTTCCGGTGCGACCCGACCGACACCAGGTGCGCCGCCGTCGTCAGGCCGTAGATGAAGCCCGAGCATGCGGCCACCAGATCGAAACCCCAGGCGTGCTTGGCGCCGATGCGATTCTGCACGAGGCACGCCGTGGCAGGGAAGAGCATGTCGGGCGTCACGGTGCAAACGATAATCGCGTCCAATTCGTCGGCCGCAATGCCGCGCTGGTCGAGCGCGATCCGTGCGGCTTCCACCGCCATGTCGCTGGTGGCCATCTCAGGAGGCGCGATGTGCCGCTCGGCGATTCCGGTCCGGGTCAAGATCCACTCGTTGTTGGTCTCGACCATTTTTTCGAGATCCTGATTGGTCAATACGCCCGGCGGCGTGTAGCAGCCTAGCGCCGTGATTTTCGCCTTGTACAAAGTCCCCCCAACTTCAACACGATACACCAAAAAACCGGGGACAGTACACTCTGTCCCCAATTATTACTGTAATTTCCCGCGCCCAGCGACCCGCCAGACCTGTTCTACCGCACTTCCTCGGATCCCATAAACGCACTCGTGCAGGTTCATGGCGACGCATACGTGATTGGGGATAATCCGTACGCGATCGCCCACCGCAAACCGCGGTCCATCGCGCAGCTCGATGAAACCGTGCTCTTCGTTCATGCGAGCGAATACCGATTCGGGCGCTTCCACCACGCGTCCGAAGCTCACTTCAGCACCCGCCGCCGGCCGGTCGGAAGAAAATGTTTTCGAACCCCCGTCCACGATCATTTGCCCCGGTTTGGCCGTGGATACGACGGTGACCAGAATGGATGCGGCGCAATCTTCCCAGCCGCACGCGCCGCTCAACACCGTGTTGCGGTCGTTAAATATGTAAGTGCCCGGCCGGACTTCGTTCACCCCCGGCAGCCGGTGCGAACAAAACAGCGTGGGCGTCGAGCCACCGCTGACGATGCGCGGCTTCAGGCCGGCACGGGCGAGATCCGACAGCATTTTATCCAGCAGCTGGGCCAGTTTTTCCAACTCCCGCTCGCCCGTCTCATCCAGGGTCTTGATCTGCCCTGGATAAAACGCAATGCCCTCCCAGCGCAGGTTGGGCAGCCGGCGGATTCCTTCAATCAATTCGCGCAATCCGTCTCCAGGCGCAACGCCCACGCGGCCTAAACCAACATCGGTCTCCGCCAGCACACCGGCCTCGATCCGCGCGGCATTTGCGGCTTCCGATAGCTGGCGGGCAGCTTCCAGGCTGTCTAAGGAAACGGTGACGGAAGTCTTTCGCGCCACCTGCATGAGACGCTGAAGTTTTGTGCGTCCGATGATCGGAAATGCCAGCAGCAGATCCGGGGGCTCGGCTTCGAGCATCACTTCGGCCTCGCTAACTTTGGCGACCGTGAGACCCGCGGCGCCCAACTGTAGCTGATTGCGCGCCAGCGCCGGAATTTTGTGAGTCTTAGTATGTGGCCGCAATCGCAGGGCGTGTTCTTGCGTGTACCCGGCGACGCGCGACAGGTTGCGCTCCATCACTTCCAGGTCGATCAGGATCGCGGGCGTATCGAGCTCAGCGACACTGGCGGGATGACCCTCCGTCATGGGTGGAAGCGAAGCGCTAGTTGGCCGGCCGGCCCCTTGTAGTGGAACTCCAAATCCTTCGGCTTTAGCTTGCCGTTGATCTGGAAGTATAGGAACCCTGAGACTTCTTCGCTGATCTCCTTCTCAGGCAGGCATTTGGCGGTTAAGGTCGCCAGCAGGGGATTTTCTTTGTCGGACTTGGTGGCTTCCACCTTGGAGTCTGCCCGGGGCTTGACCCCCGATCCGGCGCCGACCATCCCGCCCAGGCCAAAGCCACCAAAACTGGGACGATTGTGTCCTCCGGATTTTGCGTCCTGCGGGGTAACCACCAATGCCGCGCTTCCGGCGATCTGGCTGGGAGCCAGCGGCTGGGCGCGCTGAAAATCGCCTTTCTCTGTCACAACCAAGAAATCGTCCAGGCTAATCTGGATGGGCTTATCGCTCACCGGCCGGACCGTCACCTTGACCATCACCATGTCCGGTCCCAGGTCGCCTCC
The DNA here is from genome assembly GCA_035501355.1 of Bryobacteraceae bacterium. Classification (GTDB taxonomy): domain Bacteria; phylum Acidobacteriota; class Terriglobia; order Bryobacterales; family Bryobacteraceae; genus Palsa-89. The sequence goes on from DATJWJ010000100.1 coordinate 22,088, forward strand.
CAACTCCTGCTGAATCTGATCCCGGTCCGTAAAGGCAGTGGCCGAGATACTGATCAGCTCATTGGAAGTCTGCTCGATGGGCAGCTTTTTGTCGACGGCTTGCACCGTGACGGCCAAAAAAAGAGCGATCAATCCTGCCCAGGCACATCGCATATAAACTCCTAATGGGATTATACGGCAATGGGATACAGTCAGTGGCCGGGTTGCGCTTGGCCTGAAGCCCAACCTAAAGACCCCTCGTACTACGGCCGATCTAATTAATGGTGCTGTCTATGAATCGGCTTTCCCTATTTATCCTATTTGTCTTGACGGGCTTTGGTCTGCAGGCGCAAACCTTCAGTACCATCACCATACAGACGGTGCCCGCCGGGCCGACGTTCTATGTAGATGGGCAAGCATATAACAACGCCGCCACACTAGTCTGGCCGACGGGCAGCAAGCACATCGTCTCCTTCCTGCTGGACCCCGTGGAGCCCAACGAGCCGGCGAACTTACAGACTTCGAGGGATGGGAATACGCAATATATTTTCAATGGGTGGTTGGACAACGCCGGCCTGCTGATCCCCACTTCGGACCCGGTTCAGACTGTTACGGCCGATCCACGGATTACCACGCTCACCGCCACGCTCGCGGTCAGCTATCGTGTGCTGGTTAATTTCTACAATAACGGGAATCCCAACAGCACCAGTCCGCCGGTGTGTGGCTCTCCCGGGGCCAATCCCAGCGGACAGACCTATCCCGGGGTGGTATTCGTCGGTCAAACGTGTTACTGGTCCACGGTGAGCGTGTTTGTCGCCTCGGGATCAGTGGTGAACCTGAATGCCATCCCTTATCCTGGCTTTGTTTTTACGGGCTGGCTTTTCAATTCCGGACCTCTAAATACGTATTTGACCAGCATCACTGTCAAGGGGCCTGTCAACCTCACGCCGGTATTCGCTCCGGCCAAGCGGGTCCATTTTTTGACCAATCCGCTGGGAATGAGTGTGCTGGTGGATCATAGTGTCGTACCGACCCGGCAAACCTCCGATGTCACCACCTGCCCGTCCAACGAATACCTGGCGGTGGCGCCGCAGTTTGGCATTCCGCCTATGTGCTTCGGCGATTTTGATTTTGCAGACGGCTCCAAGCACGTCATCGGCGCACCATCTCCTCAGGTGGATACTCATGGCCACTGGTGGGTCTTCGATTCCTTCACCAATGGGATGACGGCGAACGCGATTTATACCGCCACCAACATCGCCACCCAGGATACCCTGACAGCCACGTTTGATCCCGGCGCGACCGCCACCTTCAACACCAACCCTCCTGGCTTGCAGCTCAATGTCGACGGCCGTCAAAACTGGCCTTCGTACAATTTCGTGTGGGCGCTTGGTTCCATTCACCAGGTTTCCGCGCCCAGCTCTAACTTCTCGGCCAACGGCCGGCAGTACACGTTCCAGAACTGGTCCAACGGTGGCAGCGCCGCGCAGAGCGTGACGGTCGACCAAAATGCCGTAAACAATGGTATTCGCGTGATCGCCAACTATAGCGTCCTCAGCCGGGTGGTGGTTCAGAGTTCGCCCCCGGGTTTAGCCATACAAGTGGATGGCACCAGTTGCCAGACCCCTTGCACGCTGGATCGGCAGAGCGGTGTGACGATGCATGTCACGGCTCCCACCCAAATTCCCATGGGAGTTGGCGCTCGTCTGGATTTTGCCAATTGGTCCGATGGCGGCGCATCCGACCATACGTTCTCCGTGAACCAGGACTCCACCACACTTACGGTGAACTACACCAGCTCCTACCTATTGAACGCGGCGTCCAACCCCGCGGGTGGAGTTTCGTTCCAGTTTTCGCCCGCATCGCCCGACATGTTCTTTGCGCAGAACACACAAGTCAATGTCACGGCCGTTCCCAACCCCGGTTTCAAGTTTCTGCGCTGGGGTGGCGCGCTGAGCGGGACGTACCCATCTGGGAGCATAACCATGACGGCACCTGAGAGCGTGGTGGCTCAGATGAACGCGATTCCCTACATTCCGCCAGCCGGCGTCATGAACGCCGCCGGCTCGACGCCTAACTCCGCGGTGGCCCCCGGCTCGATCATTTCCATTTACGGCCAGGGCTTGGCTCCCGGTCTGGTCGTGGGCCAGGAAAACCCGCTGGCGCAAACGATCGGCGGCGTTACCGTAACCATCAACGACCAGATTCTCGGATTGCTGTTTGTTTCGCCCCAGCAGATCAACGCTCAAGTGCCCTCGAACCTGACGGACGGCCAGTATACTTTAAGCGTACAAGTCGCCGGTCAGGCACCCGTGACCGCCACGTTTACGGTGGCCCGCGACGCCCCAGGCCTGTTCTTTAACACGGTGAATTCCCAGCAATATGCGCTGGCGCTCCATCCGGATGGCTCGCCTGTCACCACTGACAGTCCGGCGGCCGCTGGGGAAACCATCTCATTGCTCGGCACCGGTTTCGGCCCTTACGCCGCGACGGTGGTGGACGGGTTCTTCCCGACGACCCCGGCGCCGGCCTTGTCTGATTCGCTCACGATTACAATCGGCGGCCAGACTCCGGCTCCAACATGGTCCGGCGCGGCTGCCGGTTTTGTCGGAATCGCGTGCACGAATTTCCAAGTCCCGAGCGGCTTGCCCTCCGGAACCAGCGTGCCTTTGAACGTGACCATTAACGGCGTGGCCAGCAACACGGTGATGCTCCCGATCCAGTAAGTGAGCCGGCCTATAAAGGCCGTGCCGCCAGCGATCCCAGGATCAACGCCACCAGGTTCCAGGCTATGAGCGCTGCAAACAACACATTAATGTAGCCAAGCAAGCGCTCGCGGCGTAAACGCCAGCAATAGATCCCCAGCAATACAGCCAATAGCTTTACGGCGAGCAATCCGGCGACCGGGTTGGGAACCACGGTCAACACGAAGCGCACGACTGGGTTGGCCTCGGCCACTCCGTTGACCAGAAACGCGATTGTGGTAAGGAAATCAAGGATTTGCAGGTAAGTGTACTGCACCAGAAGCTGGTGAATCGTTCCGGCTCTGGCAGTCACCTTAGCATCTGCATAGGTCATTCACCGTAGAGTGTAATCGAAAACAGCGGGTGCGAGGCCGGTACTTAAGTACTAATCCGGCACCTCATCAATTTCCAGTACTTGTATCTACAATTCGAAGCTCTGGCCTCGCTCCGCCGCCACCACATCCAAGCCATAACGCTCGCGGATCGCACTCGCAAAGGCGTTTTGCTGGTCCGGTTCCCCGTGAACCAGGAAAACTCGCTTGAGCCCGCTCGCAATCGGCTTCATCCAGGCCAACATCTCCTCCCGGTCGGCATGCCCGCTGAGTGCGTCCAACTGCTGAACCTCCGCCCTCAAACGAACCGGCTCGCCGAAGATCGGCACTTCGTCCAGCCCCTGTTCGATCTTGCGCCCAAGCGTGTTTTCAGCCTGATAGCCGGTCAGCAGGATGGTGTTGCGGGGATCGGAAATGTTGTTCTTCAGATGGTGCAGGATGCGCCCGCCTTCACACATCCCCGACGCCGAAACGATCATAAACGGCCCTCTCAGATCGTTGAGCGCTTTGGACTGCTCCACATCCCGCACATAGGTGAGGCGTTTGAATCCGAACGGGTCCTCCTGGTTAGTCAGGAAGCTGCGCGCTTCTTCATCGAACAACTCGGGATGCTTCCGAAATACCTCGGTCACGTTCACCGCCAGCGGACTATCGACAAAAATGGGAAATGAGGGAATCAAGTTTTGGTTGGTGAGCTGATGCAAGAGCAACACCAGTTGCTGGGTTCTGCCGACGGCGAATGCCGGCACAATCATCTTTCCGCCGCGCTGGTAAGTCCGCTGGACGATGTCTGCCAGCCGGCCGGCCACGGACTGGATGGGCTCGTGCACGCGGTCGCCATAAGTGCTTTCCATAATGAGGTAGTCGGCGGCCGGTAGCGGCTCCGGATCCCGAGTGATGGGCAACCCCGGCCGGCCCAGGTCGCCCGTAAAGCCCAGCCGCACTTTGCGCCCGTTCGACTCCAGATCGAGCAGCATGCAGGTCGACCCAAAAATGTGGCCGGCTTCGAAAGATTGGTAGCGCAACCCCGGCCCAATCTCGGTCGGTGTGTGCATCGGCACCGGCTGGAAAAGAGGAAATGTGGCTTCGGCGTCTTCCACGGTGTACAGCGGCTCGACCATGCGGTCGGCCGCGGTCGCGACATTCAGCGATTTGCGCCGCAAGTTGCGCTTGTTGAGAAACTCGGCATCTTTTTCTTGCAGCGAGGCCGAATCCGCCAGCATGGGCCGGCATAGATCGGCTGTGGCGGGACTAGTGAAAATGGGTCCGTGAAACCCATCCCGTACCAGCCCTGGAAGGTTGCCGCTGTGGTCGATGTGCGCGTGCGACAACAACACCGCCGAGATGCTCCGGCACGGAAAAGGAAAATTCTTATTACGCTCTTCGGCTTCTTTACGGCGTCCTTGAAACAGGCCGCAATCCAACAGATAGTCGTGGCCTTCGACATTGAGCTGGTGCATGGAGCCGGTCACCACGCGCGCGGCTCCCCAAAAGGTGAGTTTCATCCTCATTCATCATACGGTCTGGTGCGCGAGAGCGCGATATACACAAACAAGAATCCACTTACTAAGGTGAAACCCCGATTAGGACTGCTCCGTGCCTACCGATAAATTCAGGTAGGATGCTGAGAAAGCCGGTTGCCATCGGTGTGTTCTTACTCGCGCTGGCGCCCTCGGCCTACCTGGCCTTCACGCTGCGCACGATGCCGCATCTGGGCTTCTATCACGATGACGGCATCTATTGGACCTGCGCGAAGAGCCTGGCGCAGGGCGGCGGCTACCGCATATCCAGTCTGCCCGCAGAACCGTACCAAACCAAATACCCGCCGCTTTACCCGGCGTTGCTGGCGGGAATTTGGAAACTCAACCCGGATTTTCCATCCAACCTGCCAGCCGCTACACTGCTCGCCTGGCTGTTACTGCCGGCTTATCTGGCAACGGTCTGGCTGTTCCTTCGCCAATACGGTTTCCGGGGCGCTCCAGCACTGGGGCTGTTGTTGGCGGCCACTCTCAACCCGGTGGCGGTCGTGTTTAGCTTTTCGCTGATGCCGGAGCTGCTGTTCACGGCCCTGTTGCTCGCCAGCCTGCTCCTCGCCGAGCGCGCCTTGGAGCCGGGATCCTCGCGCTGGCTGCCGTTGCTCGCGGGCGTGTGCGGAGCGCTCGCCTATCTAACCAAATCCGCGGCTGCCCCGCTGCTTCTCATCGCACCGGCCTGTTTCCTGTGGCGCAGGCAGTTTCGCGCCGCCGCGCTATTCCTGGCTGCGATGCTTCCCGGTCCGCTGGCCTGGCAATGGTGGGTCTCGCAGCATCTTTCCCGTTCCTGGGACCTGGTGACGCTCTATTACACCAATTACCTCGGTTTTCAGATCTACAACGTTCCCCTGCGCGATCTGCCGCTGGTGGTCTGGCATAATCTCGACGCTTTTCTCATGGGCGTGGGCAAGGTGCTGACCTTCGATGTTCCTTATGGCTCGATGCATCTGGAGCGCCTGGTCGCAGTGGGCGCAATTGTGGGAACGGTTCGTCTCGCCCGGCGCGCACGCAAAGTGCAGTATCCTTTAACGGCGCTGGGGATGTCCGCGCTGCTCCTGGTGTGGCACTACACGCCTGACCAGCGCTTCGTTTTCCCGCTTTATCCATTGCTACTAGCGGGTCTCTGGACCGAGCTGGAAAACATTTGCGGGATGCTTCGCCGGTCCTGGCGCAAACCTGCGTTGGCAGATCGCGCCGCCGCCTTGGCGGGCGCGGGAGTAATCGCCGCGTTTGCCGCCTTCCTGGCCTTCACCACTGTCTTTGGATTATTCCGCTTTCTGCCCAGCCTGTTCGACGCTTATCGCGCGGACCTCGAAGCCCGCCGTCCCGCCTACGCCTGGATCCAGGCGAACACGCCGGGCGGCGCAAGCTTGTACGCTTACGATGATCCGATGCTCTATCTTTACACCGGCCGCAAATCCGTGAGCCTGCCCATTCCTCCCAAACTGCAATACCATGATGACCAAGCCGGGATCGACCAGTTGCTGGATTCGATTCCTGAGCTGGCGAATCGCTACGGCCTGCGCTACGCGCTGGTAATGCCGGGCGACTTCTACCGCGACCTCCACGAGCGGGGCGCGCGGCGCGAACTGGAAGCGCTCCGCGGGGAGCGCGCGGTCTTTCAATCGCCAGGCGCCTCGATCTATGAATTCCCGGCGCCGTCCGATGGCGCGCTGGCGAGTGGGCGATAAGCTCCAACCAGGCCCAGTTGCTACAATCACACCAAATGCTCCTACGCCGCGCGGTGCTCATGCTAGCTTGCGCGCTTCCGCTGCTAGCGCAGAAAAAACCCATCACCATCGACACCGTCATCGAGCGCGGCCGCGCTGCCCGCGCATCCGCCGGCGCTCCCGTGTGGGCTCCCGACGGTAAGCGTTTTGCCCATCTCCAGGACGACCGGATCATGCTGTACGACGTTGCCTCGAAGTCCGAAAAGGAGTTGCTCTCGCTCGAGGACCTGCAAAAAGCGGCGGTTTCGGTTGCGATGCCACAACGCTTCGACTGGCAGAATCGCCGCGTCAGCGAAAACAGCTTCGAGTGGTCTCCCAACGGCCGGCAACTGCTGCTTACCGTTAGCGGCGACCTGTTCCTGTACACGCTCGACACCGGCAAATGGGACCAGCTCACCGCGACGCCCGAGGCGGAACGCGATGCCAAGCTTTCGCCCAACGGAACACATGTCGCCTTCCGCCGCAATCACGATCTCTACACGCTCGAAATCGCCTCCCACAAGCTCGCGCGGCTGACGGAAGACGGCGGTCCCACGCTGCTCAACGGCGAATTGGATTGGGTCTACCCGGAGGAACTGGATTTGGGCACGGCCTACTGGTGGTCGCCCGACTCCCGGCACATCGCCTATCTCCAGTTCGATATCGCGCACGAGTTCGTTTACCCGCAGATTTCTTTAACCGGACTGCGCGCCCTGGCCGAACCGGAACGCTATCCTCAGGCCGGCACGCCGAACGCCGACGTGCATCTCGGCATCGTTTCCGCCTCCGGAGGCAATACACATTGGGTGGATTTGGGCGACGCGCGCGGCGCTCTGTTCGCACGCGTCTATTGGACGCCGGACTCCCTGAAGCTGGCGGTCAAGCGTTTCAACCGCGTGCAGAGCCAGCTCGATCTGTTGCTGGTCGAAGCGGCCTCGGGAACCTCGCGATCGATACTGCATGAAGCCGATCCTTATTGGATCAACAACAACGACTTGTTCGAGTTTCTTCAGAACGGCGATTTCATTTGGGGCAGCGAACGCGACGGCTTTGAGCACCTGTACCTGTACGCACCAGACGGCAAACAGCGCAAGCGCCTGACCGAAGGAAGCTGGGAGGTCACCCAACTTGCAGGCGTCGATGAAGCGCATCAGAAGGTTTATTTTGTCTCGAGCGAAACCAGCCCGCTCGAGCGCCAGTTGTATTCCGTCAAGCTGAACGGCAAGGATCGCACTCGAATCAGCCAAGGTGCTGGAACTCATTCCATTTCCATGAGCCCGGACACCGCGTACTACATGGATACGTTCTCCAGCCTTACGCAGCCCTCCAGCCGCACACTACACTCCATCGATGGCGCCGAATGGACGGTATACCGCGCCGCCGATCACACCCTGGCGGATGAATACCAGTTGCTGCCCAGCGAAATCGTCAGCTTCAAGAATTCCTCGGGCACGCTGCTTTATGCGCGCCTCATCAAGCCCGCCAACTTTCGCGCGGGCGAAAAATATCCGGCCGTCGTCATGGTGTACGGCGGCCCCGGAGCGCAAAGCGTGACCAATTCCTGGACTGGCGCCAACTGGGACCAGGTTCTGGCGCAACGAGGCTACGTCATCTGGCAACTGGACAATCGCGGATCCAAGGGTCGCGGCCATGCCTTCGAAACCCCCATTTATCACCGCATGGGAAAAACCGAGTTAGCCGACCAGTTGGAGGGCATCCACTACCTGATCGAGCAAGGCTTCGTGGATGCGGCGCGCGTCGGCATGTACGGCTGGAGCTACGGCGGCTACATGACTCTGTATTCGCTGCTCAACGCTCCCGATACTTTCCGCGCGGGCATCGCCGGCGCGCCCGTCACCAGTTGGCGCAACTACGACACCATCTACACCGAACGCTACATGGGCCTGCCGTCGGAGAATGCCGAGGGCTATACCGCAAGCTCTGCTTCCACCTATGCCGACAAGCTTCAAGCCAAGCTGCTCATGCTGCACAATATCGAGGACGACAATGTGCTGTTTCAAAACACGATACAGATGGCGACAGCGTTCGAGCGGGCAGGGAAGCTGTTCGAGATGGTGGTCTTTCCCCAAAAGACCCACGGCGTAGGCGGAGATTTCCAGCGAGACCTGCTAGAGAAGACCACGGATTTCTTGGAGAAAAACTTGAAGGCCGCGGACCAACGCCGTTAGACGTTTGCCGCGGCCTGAATCACTCGGAAGGCTTGTTGTCTATCGATGCGCTCCGCCACCGGCGTGGCCGCCGCCGCCCATACCGCTGGCGTGGCCGCCGCCACCGCTAATTGCGCCGCCACTCAGTCCTCCGCCGCCACTACTCAGTCCGCCGCCGCGAGCCATGCCGCCGAAGCCGCTAAATCCGCCCCGGGAGATCGGCGCGGAACTATTGGCGAAGCCGCGCGAATTGCCTAGGGATGCGATCTGTGAAGCTGGGCGCCCGCCTGCGTAGCCGGAATATCCAGGATAGTAGCCGCCGTAGAAGGGCATGTAGTAGCCGATCGTGTAGGGACTGTACCATCCGTAACCGAATGGGCTGTAGCCAAAACCCATCATCGGCACGAAGGTAAACATTCCGAACATGGGATTGAACTGCCATCCGCCAAAGCCAAGCAAACCGCCCGAGTATCCAGAGTAGCCCCCGCTATCGCGCATCGACATCGCCGAGGAGGCATTCGCCGTCGACAAATAACTGGCGCGCCGGCTCGACCAGCTATATAGATCGTCCGTGTCTTTTTTATCGAAGTTCTCGGCCATCAAGACGCCGCTCAGGGATGTTTCTTTGCCGGACTTCAGCGTCAACTGGCCCGACTCGCCCTTCACAATCGCCTCGCCGTCGTAAACCTGCAAGTGCGCCGCCGGCTCGGTACTGAAGCGATACAACCCATGCTTGACCAGCATCATGAGGTTGTTCTTGTACAGCAGCTCGATGGAATTGTCCTTCGGAATCTCGTCGCACTCGACGATGACCGAACCGCTCTCGATCTCCACCCTGGTATCGGTCAGGACATTCGACACCATCTTGATGGAGCTGTTGTCCCCCATGCGCAGGAAAACGCCCGGCGTCAGCAAAACTTCCGCGCGGCCCTCGGCGGTGCGCAGTTCTTGCCCTTGCTTGATATCGGGAAATTGCCCGAACTTCGTCTGGACGGCTTTGTCGTTCAGATAGGCGCTGCCTTCCACCAGCTGAATGACGCCGGAATGGGCGGAAATCACGTACTGGGCGTACGCCGAACCCGCGGCCAGGACTCCGAAAACTAGACCAGCCAACCTGAGGCGCATTAAAAAACTCCTATTGTCAATGCTGCGCTTCTTTTGGCTGCCTGTCAAGCGGCCCGTCTCGCCTCTAATAGACTGGCCGGTAAAGGAAATGTAAATTCTGGGAGCCGCCGGCATGGACCGCGTCAAATGCTACGATGGAACTGAATTTGACCGTTCCTGCTGGTATGCGCCGAAATCTCCCTCGCCTGCTTATCTTCCTGATCTGCCTGTGCGGCTTTCTCGACTCCAAGCCGCCCAAATTTGTCGTGACCCCGGAGATTCAGGCCGCCCTGGACGACATCCGGCCGGATCCGCTGCGCGGCGATCTCTCCTTCCTGGCGTCCGATGCGCTGGAAGGACGCAACACGCCTTCCCGCGGCCTGGATATCGCCGCCGAATACATCGCCGCGCAGTTCCGCGCCGCGGGACTGGAAGCGGGAGGTGACGATGGCTATTTCCAAACCGCGCGGATGGCCGTGGTTCGACCGGATCTCACGGGTTTTCAGCTGAAGCTGTCGCGCGGAGAGCGCAGCCTGAACGTGAATTCGAGCGATGCGTCGCTGGCGGTCGGCGCGGCGCTGGATCTCAAGGACGCGCCGGTTTTCAAACTCGATCTCAGCGACCCTGGACAGGTTGAGGCGTTGAAGCCCGCCGAAATCAACGGCAAGGTCGTCCTGATGGAACTACGCCGCAGCGCCATGCGCAACTACCGCGCGGCCGCACAGAAACTGCGCGACGGCAGGCCGGCCGTGATCCTCAGCATCGATCCTGCGGCGGGCGAACACCCCAACGGCGAGCGATTGATCGATCCCGAGCAGCCCTCCAGCGGCACTCCCAGGATCACGTTGACCGTACCGTCCGCCACCGCCTTCTACGCGTTCCTGAAACCTGGCCTCAGCGGCGCCACCGCGTCCATCCACCTCGCCGCGCCCATCCAAACCGCCGTGCGCCTGCACAACGTGCTCGGAATCCTGCGCGGCTCCGACCCGAATTTGAAAGATACGGCGGTGTTGCTGACCGCCCACTACGACCATTTGGGCGAAAAGCCCAACGGCTCCGGCGATCGCATCTACAATGGCGCCAACGATGATGGGAGCGGCACCGTCTCGGTCATCGAGATCGCGCGCGCGCTCGCGACGCTCAAACAACACCCGCGCCGCAGCATCATTTTTATGACCTTCTTTGGCGAGGAAGAAGGCCTCTTCGGTTCACGCTATTACGCGCATCACCCGGCCTGGCCCATCCCGAAGACCATCGCGGACGTCAACCTGGAACAGGTGGGTCGAACCGATTCGAGCGAAGGCCCTCAAATCTCCAACGCTTCTGTTACTGGTTTCGATTATTCCAGCGTCACCGAATATCTGCGCGAGGCCGGAGAGCTTACCGGAATCAAAGTGTACAAGAACTCTCGCAACGACGATGCATACTTCGGCGCGAGCGACAATCTCTCTTTGGCGGAAGCGGGCGTGCCGGCGCATACTCTGTGCGTCGCCTTCGAGTTTCCCGACTACCACGCGGTGGGCGACGAATGGCAGAAGATTGACTACGCCAACATGGCTAAGGTGGACCGTGCGGTCGCGCTGGCCGTGGTGATGCTGGCTTCGAGCGATGAAGCGCCGCATTGGAACGCTGCTAATCCCAGAGCAGCTCGCTTCCGGAAGTAAATCGCCCCGCTATTCCACCGGTTCAACACTGCGCGCGCCGCGCCCCAGGACACTCACTGTCACCCGGCAATCCGGCCCCGGACAGCCAGGATTGGCAACTTGAACCGAATCCCCGCTTAATCCAAAAACCGGCGCAGCTCCCTCGCTTGGCTGAGCGGTTCCATACAGCACTACATTTCGAATCGCCTGCGGATCGTAGCGATGAATTGCGCCCCAGCGCGAGGCCTGGTGCACTCGCTCGGCCAACGTCTGTCGCTCGAACAGCAGTTGGCCTACGTCCACAATCCCGAGCACCAATCCCAGAAATGCAGCCAGCACCAGCGCCGACTCGACTAAGGATTGCCCCCGCTGGTCGCGCCTCTTCATCGCGCCGCGCGTCTTCATCGTGACCCTCCCGCCGTCACCGGAAACGTCACCGTCGGCCTTCCGTTCAGGTGAACTTTGGCGAACAGCGCATCGATCACGAATCCGCGCACCGAAACCGTGGCGGCCGCAGGTTCAAGCACCACGTCGACTTGCTCCGGCGCAAGGCCCGGCACGATTGGCCTCCCGCCCCGCGCCTGTGGATCGCCATAGACCACGAGACTCCGGACTGAGGTGGCGAAGGCGGAATCATTGCTCGATCCAGGCACGCCCAGCGAAGCATACCTCGCACCAGCCCGCACCGCATGGACCAGGTTTTCGTAAGTGTAGAACGTGTAGCCGGTCTGAAAAATTCCAGTGAGCAAAGTCATCAGCAGGATCAACGACCCGGCCAATTCAATCAGGGCGCTGCCCGCCTGGCGATTACGGCGGTTCATTCCATCAACCTCGCGGCGCCCGATGTTTTCATCGCTACGCTGGATGCCGCGACGGTGGAAACATCGCGTGGCTGGAATATTCGAAGAAAGACCAGCGGTGCGGGCGCGCTGGCCGTCACGCGGACAAAACGGCAGCCGCCCGCATCCTTAGGGTCCGCGGCCCAGGTTTTGGGATCGGGCGCATCGGATCCCGCGGCGAAACTCTCGGCAATCTCGGAAATCGCTTTAGTCCCCAGGTCCCATCTCATGGCATGCGGACCCATCGCCAACTGCTCGGCGGCCTTGCGGGCTCGGCCGATCCGCTCCGCACCGCCCTCCAACTGCATGGCAGCGCTAAGCGCGGCGGCGTCCGTAAAAGCTTGCAGCTCGCTTTGGATGACGTACATGCGCGCGATGTCGATCCCCAGGGCCGCGAAGGCGAGCAGGATCGTCAAGGCGACACAGGTGACGATTAGGACAAAGCCGTTCTTAGGGCGGCGGACTGCCACACTTGTTTATCGGCGGTCGGCGGCAAATGCGTTAATTGGCCAGCATCACCGTCGCGCGCAGCGTGAAGGCCAAGGGTGACTCCACCGGCCGATGCTCGATCCTCACTACTCGCCGGAGGTGCGGCAAGTTTAACTCAACTTCGCCGCGCTGCGTGCGAGGATGGAGCAATGAAATCCATTTTTCTGATCGCGCTCACGTGCTTGCTGGCGATGGCTCAACCTCCCCAGCAGCCCGGCACGAAGTGGACCCAGGACCAGCTTCTCGCCGCGGTGGCGCCCGCGCGTGCGGGACGCAAGCTCACGCCGCGCTCCTGGCCCAATGGCGCGCGCGTTGCCGTGGCGCTGAGCTTCGACGTCGACAACGAATCTTATTTACTAGCGGCTGGTCAAACCTCTCCCACCACGCTTTCCGCCGCCGACTTCGGCGCGCAATCCGGACTGCCGCGCATTCTGGCCCTGCTCGACAAATATCAGCTTCCAGCCTCGTTCTTCATTCCGGCCGTCAGCGCACTGCTGCATCCGGAGATGATTCCCGCGATTGAAAAAAGCGGACGGCACGAGATCGGCGTGCATGGCTGGATTCACGAATCGCCGCCCGCCATCAACGACGCCGCCGAGGAAGAGCGCCTGCTGAATCAGGCCATCGATTATCTGACCAAGGCCACCGGCAAGCGCCCGGTCGGATATCGCGCCCCAGGATGGGCCTTCAGCCAGTACACGCTAGGCTTGATCCGCAAAGCCGGCTTTCTCTACGACAGCAGCCTGCAAGCCATGGACGAGCCCTACGAGATTGTGTCCAACGGGCAGCCCACCGGAATGGTGGAGCTGGCCATCGATTGGACGCTCACCGAAACGCCGTACCTAGGCCGCGGCGGGACCATGCCGTCGCCCGAGCTGCTCTACCAGTTATATAAGGATGAGTTCGACGGAGCCTATCAGGAGCGCACCCTGTTCGTCCTCACTTTACATCCGCACGTCACCGGACATCGCGCGCCCATCCGGCACCTGGACCAGTTCATCGCCTATATGAAGTCCAAACCGGGTGTGTGGTTTGCCACTTGCGAGCAAGTCGCGCGCTACGTCAAGAGCGCCCAGTGACCGCGCGTCCTACGGCATTCGGACGCCCGACTCGCCGCAGATCGCAAACACCGACAGAAGATGGGTGACGCCCAGCAGATCCCGGATGCGCTTGCCGAGATTGATCAGCTCCAAAGTGCAGCCGGCCGACTTAGCCGAGACATACAGCCGCACCAGCGTCCCGATTCCCATGCTGTCCATGTCCTTCAAATCGGTGAGATCGAGCACGATGCGGCTGCACTCCGGAATCAGCTTGCGCACATTGTCGTAGAGGAAGCCGGTTACGCCCAACACCAGCTTGCCGCCCAACCGCACCACGGCCACGCCGTCCTGACGTTCGATGTCGAGTGTCAAACGGTCGGTCCCTGCTTGTTCCAGCTCAGGCATGTATGCCATTGTCGCAATTTCGGGCGCGGGCGGCGCGCCGGCGGCGGTCAGCTCGTCCTGCCGTAGTTCTTCTTGACGATAGCGGCCAGAATCAAAAGAAATGCGAAAAGCCGCACTAGATAAATCCAGGGATTACCTTCATTGGGATGAGCAATAAACAGGATGGCCGCCCGATTCAGGCTTTCAATGAAAAACGACGCGGCAAACAACAGGAAAAAGGAATCCCTGGTCTTGCGCCAGAATTTCAAGAAGTAGAGCGACGCCGCAAATGAAGTAGCCGCAATAATGCCCAGCAGGAAGCCTTCCAGCATCGTGTTACTCGCTTTCCCAGATCAGTCCGTAAAGCAGCAGCAGCATCGCCACGGCGGCCGTGCCGAGCCGAAGTGGATACAAATCAACCTGGGGAACGATCACCAGGTCGAGAAAGATAAAGAAATTGGACAGCGAGAGGCCCAAGAAACAGAGGCCGCTCCACAACAGCAGATTCTGTCGGACGCGCCGGTAGCCGCGAAGCAGCAGGATCGCGCACGCCAGCATCACAAAGCCGCCACAAAGATAAGCAGTAGTCGCCACGTTACTCCTTGTCTTTCGTAAATCGAAACGCGCGCGCGAATTCGCGCACGGCCGGTGAAGCTTTAGCGTGAATCAGAGTTGTGAGGCGAACCAGCTCCCGGCTATACGTAGCCGCGACCGATTCTATCAGCTGATCTCGCTCCACCGATCTCGTGTTGTAGCGGAAGAGTTCCTGCGATTCGGGCAGTGTCACCACCAGATCCTCCCGCTGGAGGTCCTGGAGTATCTTATTAGCTTTCGCAGGGTCTACGTATAAGCGCGCCGCTACGTCTCCAGCCGACCATGAAACATCGCGGTGATTCCAGAGCAGCAGCAGCGATTCCAAGTGGGGAACGCTGTCAATGTGAGCCAGGACAAACTGATCTACTTCATTGGGTGAATCGGTTTTGCCTGCCATGCTTGATTGGCGTGCACCGGCTCCCCTAGGCCCAGCGTGAGACCGCTTCGTCTAGGGTTATGTGTGACGCCCCAGAGGGTGTACTTGTTTCGCAAGAATTTCCTGGCAATCCGCGGCCCGGTTCTCCAGACCTTTGGGCAGTCCGGCCTGGGCCAGCGCCCCGTGCAGCGGAATCTCGGGCAGCGCGGCGCGGACGACTCGGCGCACTTGAAGCAGCCGTTCCAGGTCGACACCCGTGCGGAGCCCCGCGCTCTCCAGCAGATACACCAAATCTTCGGTCACAATGTTGCCAGTGGCCCCCGGCGCCCAGGGACAGCCGCCCATTCCTCCCAAAGACGCATCGAAACTGCGCACGCCAGCTTCGAGCGCCGCATACACGTTAGCCAATCCAAGCCCGCGCGTGTCGTGGAAATGCGCCGTCAAATCCAGCCCACCCAGCCGCTCGCCCAGGCGCGTGAACATACGCTTCACCTGAACCGGATTCGCGTAGCCCACCGTATCGGCGATGCTCACCTTATCAGCGCCCGCTTGGGCGTATTGCTCGGCCAGCTTCACCACGGTATCTTCATCGATCGCGCCTTCGATGGTACATCCGAACGCGGTTGAGACGCCGCCGCAAAGCTGGATATGCCGCCACGCCTCGCGCGAATTCCGTAGTTCAACAATGCGCTCAAAATCCTGGAGCGACTCGGCTGTGGACCGCCGCACGTTCTGCTGGTTATGGCTCTCGGACGCCGACAGGACGAAATTGACCTTGTGCACGCCGGCATGGAAAGCGCGTTCGGCGCCGCGCAGATTCGGCACCAGCGCCGTCACGGTGAGGCCCGGGTGTTGCAGGGCGGCCGCTGCGACCTCGTCCGCATCCCCAAACTGCGGCAGCAGCTTGGGAGGAACGAAGGAGCACACTTCGATTTCGGGGATTCCGGCGGCGGCTTCCGAGGCGATCCACTCCAGCTTCGCCGCGGTCGGCATGATCTCAGCGATGATCTGGAGCCCATCGCGCGGCCCAACCTCGCAAACCCAAACGTCTCGACCTGTGCTCTCCGTGTTCATTCGCCCGTAAAATCAGGCCTGCGCTTTTCGTTGAACGCTCGCACTCCCTCCAGCCGGTCGCGCGTCCCGACGAGCTGGTTGTAGGCCTCGATTTCGAATGCGTAACCGGCCTTGAATGGCAGATCGGTGGCCGCGCCGATCGATTTCTTGGCTTGGCGGACGGCCAGCGGAGCGTTCGCGGCAATCCTGCGCGCGGTGACCACTGTTTCCTCCATCAAAGTCTTATCTTCGCAGAGCTGGTTGACGATGCCCCACTCCAGCGCCTGCTGCGCGCTGAAAGGTTCTGCCGTGAAGATAATCTCCTTGGCGCGCCGCAGGCCGCACGCACGCGGGAGATTTTGCGTTCCCCCCGCTCCCGGCATGATGCCGAGGCTGGTTTCGGTAAGCGCGAAGCGGGCCGATTTCGCGGCGTAAATAAAGTCGGCCGCCAGCGCAATCTCCAGTCCCCCGCCATATGCCGCGCCATTCACGGCGGCGATCATGGGAATCGGGCAGTCCGTCATCGCCAGCACGTGCTGCTCGAAGATAGCGTGCTGTTCCCGCCAGGCCTGGTTGGTCATCGCGTTGCGCTGCTTCAAATCGCCACCCGCGCAAAAAGCCTTGGCGCCCGCCCCAGTCAGAACGATGCAGCGAATGCCGTCGGAATCCACGTACCATGCGCTGAACAGATCCCGGAGGTCGCGGCCCATCTGGGTGTTGATGGCGTTGCTGCGGTCCGGACGGTTCAACGTCACCACCGCCAGGTGCTCTTCCGGACGTGTCACCAGCAGCGTTTCGTAATGGGTTTCCAACCAACCTCCAGTCGGGCTTCGAACAACAATCTATCACGCCCCTGGCAACTCGTTGCTTGACGCGCTTCATCCGGCGATTTCCGGCTAAGATGGAATGCCGGCCTGTCGTTGCCATGAACAAGCTGCAGGGCATTTTTCTTCTTTTGGCTGCATCGAGCGCAGGCTTGGCCCAACCGGCGGCGTCGAAAGATTCCGGACCCGCCATCAAAGTGGATGTGGACGTCGTAAACGTCCTGTGCACGGTTTACGACAAGCGCGGCGCCCTGGTCCAGGACCTGGCGAAGAGCGACTTTGAGGTTCTCGAAAACGGCCGGCGCCAGGAAATTCGCTATTTCGCGCGCGATACGGACTTGCCCCTCAGCGTGGCCTTGCTGGTGGACGTGAGCGGCAGCGTGCGCGCGCTGATCCAGACCGAGAAAGAGGCCGCGGCGAAGTTCTTTAAGGCCGTCCTCCGCCCGTCCGATCAGGCGCTGTTGATTGGATTCTCGAGCAGCCTTGTTCTGTGGCAGGACTTTACGCCTTCAGTGGAGCGGCTCAGTATCGCGCTATCGCGGCTGCGGGCGGTTCCATTCCACGGATTGCCGCCGGAGGGCCTGCCCATGCCTGGAACTTTGCTGTATGACGCAGCGTTGGTTACGGCTCGCGAGAAACTGGCCGGAGTCTCCGGACGAAAGGTGATCGTAATCATCTCCGATGGCCTGGACAACGGCAGCGTGAACCATTCTGAAGATGCCATCGCGGCGGTGCAATCGGCCAACGCGGTTGTGTACGGCATCTGTTACCAGTCCGGTTTTTCGGGCTGCGAATTCTTGAAGGAACTGGCGGCTCCGACCGGCGGCCGCATGTTTCAGGCTGGAAAGAAAATGCCGCTCGACGATATTTTCCACACCATCGAGGCCGAGTTGCGAAGCCAATACGCGCTGGGTTACGTGCCCGAGGATCGAACGCACGATGGAGCCTTCCGAAAACTACAGGTGAGGATACGGCGGCGTGGCCTGCGCGTGCAAGCGCGAAAAGGTTATTACGCGCGACAAGACGAGGAAAGCGGGGCAGGTTCGAGACCCGCCCCGCATGGCGATCAGAAGTAAATCTTAGCAGCGAGCTGGATCACGCGCCCCGAGGCAGCGCCTAGGGTGCGTCCAAAGTTCTGGGAATTGACGTTGCTAACTACAGGAGTGAATCCTGCGCCGTTGAAGGTAGCTTGGCTGAATTGGGTGTGATTGAAGACGTTATACGCTTCCAGGCGTAGTTCAACCCAGCGCGCCGTTTCTGCACCGAAATGGAAGCGCTTGAACAGGCTCAGATCGGTGTTATTGAGACCCGGTCCATGAAAGTTGTTGCGGCCCTCGTTGCCCAGCGTCCCGTACGCGGAATGGCCGAAGACGTTCGGGTTGAACCAATAGTAGTTCTGAGAGCCGGTGGTCGGCGTCGACGCGGTTTTGGCGTTCACCGAGGTTCGCGCGTCGTACATGGGCACCCCGCCGCTGCCGATGTACTGGGCCGTATCCGGACAGCCATAGTAGCTGACAGTGGATCCATTGCAGAGCAGCGATCTGTCGGAGCTATCGAAAACGGTTATCGGAAAACCCGTTTGGAGGGTGGTGATACCCGTGATCGTCCAGCCATCCACTATGCTGTGCATAATCCCGTTGTTGTGGAAAGCAGCAGGCAGCTCCCAATCGTAGCTGGCGATAAACCTGTGGCGCGCGTCGAAAGCGGAGTCGCCGTAAAACCCTTCCAGGTTGTAAGGGTTAGTGCTCAGGCTTGCGCCGCCGGCGGAGTTGGACCCGGCGCTGTTCTCATAGCCGGACGTATCGTCGATGGAGTGGCTATAGGTGTAAGAAAGCTGAAAGAGCACGCCGTGGCTCAAGCGTTTATTTAAGCTCACCTGAAGCGAGTTGTAATTGGAATCACCTACCGTGGCTTGCACGCCGACCGAAGCGAAAATGTTTCCCGGTGCGTACGCGGTGTGCGTTGGGTAGAGATACGACTGCAACGTACGATTCGCTATGCAAGAAGGACTGGCGGCGCACGCGGCCTGCCCGGCGGGCGTGATCGGATTGCCTTCGTAAGTTGTTTCCAAATGGCGCCCCTGTGCTCCCACGTATCCGACCTGAAGAATCATCGAACCGGGCAGTTCCCGCTGGATATTCAGGTTGTAGTTCATCGCATACGGCGAAGTGAAGTTCGGATTGATGGTGCTGAAGTCGAACGGCTCATAGAACGAAAAATCAATGTTCGAACCCTTGGCTGGAGTGGCGAAGGGGAACTTATTCGGAATCGACTGGCCGGTGGAAACATCAGTGAATGGGTTTGCGAAGGACGGGTTTCCGCCGAAGTCTCCGGCTCCCAACGAAACCACGCCAAATGGCGGCGCCAACAGGTTCTGGAGCGTAAGCTCCTCTTCGCTGCGATTGTAATAGATGCCAATCCCTCCCCGAATTACCGTTTTTCCCGCTCCTCCGGTAAGCTTGCCGAAATCGGGACTATAGGCGAATCCGAAGCGCGGTCCAAAGTGATCGTAATGCGGGTGGTAGCCGGAAGCCGTGCAGCCATGATCGCCGGGAAAATTCAGACCAGCCGGTGCGGTGGGAAAGATCGTGGATTGCTGCCCCGGAATGAAGCAGTTCAGATCCTCGCCGCCGTCATTGCTGTTCACCAGCGGGGTGTCGATCTGATAGCCCACGCCGTAATTGAGGGTGAGTTTGTCACTTACCTTCCAGCTATCTTGGGCATAGAAATAATATTCATAGGTTCTGGCGAAGATTGCGCCGCCGCTGGTCTGTTCATAGCCGTCTGGAACTCCCAGCAGGAAGTCCGCGCCAGCATCGCCGGTGCTGTAGGGACCGGTGCCGCCGAAGCTGAAGCTCCCGTTGTTAATAAAGGTGAACGGGTTCCACACGTCATAGCGTTTTCCATCGAAACCGAACTTCATATTATGCCTGCCGACAACTTTCGAGAAATTGTCCGCCAACTCGTAGGTCGAGTCGATGCGCGGCTGGGGACCATTGGTGCTGAATCCGAGGTTAAAGTAGCCGGTTATGCCAACGAACGGCACATTGGCGTACTGCCCGAATTGAGGATTGATGCCCGTAAAGCCGAGTGAAGAGGGCGTAACTATGGACTGGGGATAAACATCCTGGTAGTTAAACCGAAGCCAGGATGCCCGTACTTCATTCAGCGTGCTGCCATTGAAAGTGTGGGTCCAGTCCGCCTCGATATTCTTTCGAGCCGATATGTCGTTCTCCCCGAATCCGGGCAGCGTAGAGCCTGTGAAGGGGAGGGTTTGACCCACGACATTGTTTTGAAAAATCAAGCTGGCCCAGAAAGCATCATGGGCCATGACGTGGTCCACTCGCGCGATACCCTGATCTACGGTGTTGTTAGCGATGGGGTTGAACGAGTAAAGACTGCTGCCCGCTACATTGGGAAGAGGCACGTAGGTACTCAACAATTTTGCCGAAATCGGATTAATGTCCGCGGCGGGAATCCTGCCGGTGGGGAAGATGGTGCTGTAAGGAGTACCGGCCGGATAGGTGGTTCCATTCTCGCCTACTAGCGGGAAAGGAGATGGGGCGGAAGAAGTTGCGATATCGGAGAAATCGCCGCCGCGCTGCGCGGCCGTGAACACGGTAGTGGTGGCGGAGCCTTGCCCCGGCTGCCGTGCCCGGGTGCCTTGATAGGACAGGAAGAAGAAAGTGTGATCCTTAATAATTGGGCCACCCACCGTGCCGCCGAACTGGTTCTGGTGGAAGACCGGACCGGTTTGCTGGAAGAGGTTCCTGCCGTTCAGGAATGTGTCACGATAAAACTCAAAAGCATCGCCGTGAAATTGATTAGTCCCTGATTTGATAATCGCGTTCAGAATTGCTCCGGAATTGCGGCCATATTCCGGATTGATGGTGCTGGTGATCATGTTGAATTCCGCGATTGCATCCGGACTGGGAATCACCAAGGGCGTGTTCAGGGGAAGGTCGATGGAGTCGGCGCCGTTAATCAGGAATGAGTTCTGCTGGGATTGGCTACCGTTGCTGGCGTATGTGCCCATGCGGTCGCTGGTGGCCACCACTCCCGGCACCATTTGTTGCAACGCCGTCCAATTGCGTCCGTTGAGCGGCATATCCACGATGGCCTGGGATTGGATCACTGTGCTGATTTGCGTATTGGTGGTTTCCACCTGAACCGGATTGGCTTCCACCTGCACCGACTCGGTGAGCTGGCCCACCTGGAGCGAGACGGGGAGGTTGTAATCCTGGTTCAATACCAGTGCGATGCCGCGCGACGTGAAAGTGCGAAAACCGGTCTTCGTAACCGTGACATCGTAGCTGCCCACCGGAAGGGCCAGAAAACGGAAGGTGCCGTCCCCTTCGGTTGTGGTCGTGTAGGGAACCTGCGTTAGAGTGTTGGTGGCCTTGACGTCCGCGCCCGGGACTCCGCCGCCCGAAGCGTCGGTAACGGTCCCGTGGATTCGAGCCGTGAGCTCCTGAGCCTGAATGCCCGATAACAAAAGCGAGCAGAGCACAACGATCCCGAGAAACGTGATTTTTCGCATATTGCTTATCCCTTTCCCCTTCGCCTGACGTACAATCAGCCGGCTTTGAGACTAACGAGCCCTTGGACAGCCAAGCATAAGCCCTCCCCGGGCGAGCCGTTCTTTGCACCCTCGGTACCAAAGCTAATCGTTGCCGGCGTACAAAACAGGTTCATTATTTTCCATCAACTTGGAAGCGTCGAAGCATCGCGGCCGCTGGGGCTTCTTCTAGAAACTGGAACTTAAATCTATCGGAAGTTATATTCACTGGCATGTGGTGTAAAATAATCATGCCAATTTTTGAATCTTCTTAGCCCCGATGGCTTGCCTTGGCCAGCCAACTTCGAAGACAAAGGCGAACCGGCTCATGTTTCGCACTGATAAGCCCGACTGGCGGTCAAGATCATCGGAAGATCGCCACAGTACCGCCCGGATTCGGTCCTGCCACTCCTGGACTTCCGCGGCGCCGCCGTCTGGTTCCCCGTAGTTATGCTACTGGCACAACATTGACGTTCAGAAATTCTTATCCTTGGAATCGGGATGCGCGAAATCTACGGAAATGCATAGCTCGATGGATCTTTCCAGCCCCTAAGTCTTTATCAAGAAAAGAGAGTGGGTTTTAAAAATTTGATGTCATGCGATGGTAACCAAGCTGCAGAGCACAACCGAACTCTCGGGGATACCGACCGGTTGTTAGTAATTTACCATACACAGGCTGATTCGAGTTCTTTTTGAGGTGAGGACAATGAACAAACAAGTTTTGGGACTGTTTTTGGCTTTGGCGGTGTTATTGGGCCTTGGGTGCGTGCCGGCTTCCGCTCAGCTGGTTAGCGGTAATCTTACGGGCACTGTTCTCGACGCCACCGGAGCGAGCGTGCCGAACGCAACGGTCGTCGCCCACAATGATGCGACCGGTGTGGAGACCACCACCACGTCGACGTCGGCGGGCGAATACCACATCTACAATCTGCCGGTCGGAACTTATACGATATCAGCGACCGCGAAAGGCTTTAGTAAATCTGAAATCAAGAACGTGCAGGTCCAACTGAACGTCACCTCGACGGCCAATGTCACGCTGCAGATCGGCGCTACCGCGACGACGGTTGAAGTCACGGAAGCCGTGACGTCCGTAGACACAACTACAGCACAGCTTCAGAACACTTTCACGACCCAGCAGATGATGGATCTGCCGAGCGCGTCCGGCGGCTCCGGCGTCATCAACCTGTCGCTGCTGGCGCCAGGCGTCGCCACTAGCGGCGCCATTGCCTTAGGAACCGGCCCCAGCGTCGGCGGCCAACGCCCGCGCAACAACAACTTCACTATCGAGGGCCTCGACAACAATAGCGGCAGCGTCACCGGCCCTCTGGTTCAGGTTCCAAACGACGCGGTGGCCGAATTTACTTTCTTGCAGAATCAGTTCGGCGCGGACTTCGGGCACTCCTCCGGCGGCCAATTCAACCAGGTGGTGAAGAGCGGAACCAATGCATTTCATGGCTCTGCCTATGAGTATTTCATTAACCGCGACCTCCTGGCCACGGATAATCTGAACGCCGTGGCTGGCGTTCCGCTGCACCCGCGCTACGACAACAACCGGTTCGGCGGCACGTTCGGCGGCCCGATCAAGAAGAACAAGCTGTTCTTTTTCGTCAATTGGGAGTACAACCCAGTTGGCCTGATCGGATCAACGGGGGCCCTTTGTGCTCCCACCGCTGCCGGATACAGTGCCATTTCCGGGCTGTCGGGAATCAACAAAACCAGCCTTGCTCAATTGCAGAAGTATGTGGGTACAGCTCCGGCAGCGTCTTCGCCCGGGGCGTGCGGCGACGGCGCCTATCCTCTGGTCGGACCTGGAAACCAGAGTCTCGGCGAGCAGCAGCCCGGCGCGATTTCCGTGCCAATCGGATTGGTACCGTTCACTGCGCCCGCCTTTGCAAATTACGATAACGCGGTGGCTTCCGTCGACTACAACATGTCCGGTTCGGATTCTCTCCGGGGCCGCTTCATTCTGAACCGCACGGGATTTAGCGATACGAGCGGCTTCCCATCGGTTTTCTACACAACCATACCGTACAATTACTATCTTGCGACGTTCTCGGAATACCACACCTTCGGCCCCACGTTGGTCAACGAATTCCGATTCGGTTACAACCGTTACTCCAATGCCTATCCCGTGCCCGACGTTAGTTGGCCGGGACTGGATGCTTTCCCCAACATCGATATCTTCGAGCTTGGCGGCGTGAATAATACATTTGGCCCCGATCCAAACGCGCCGCAAAGCGGCATTCAGAACCAGTATCAATTGAGCGACGTCGTAAGCTGGACCAAGGGAAGACACAGCCTCAAATTCGGCTTCGACGGATGGAAACAGATCTCACCGCAAACGTTCACCCAGAGATCGCGTGGGGATTACGAGTGGAGCTATCTGTCTGACTATCTATTCGATTACAACCCCGATTACATAGCGCAGCGCTCGCTTGGCAATTCGAAGTATTACGGCGACCGGATTTTTTCAGGCATCTTCGTAAACGATAACTGGAAGATCCGCCCCAACTTTACCTTGACCTTAGGCGTGCGCTATGAGTATCAGACCATCCCTTACAGCGAAAGGCTGCAAACTCAAAATGCGATTTCCAACGTTCCCGGTTTGATTACTTTTGGAGAACCGCAACCGCAGGGCAACGCGATTATGCCTCGCATTGGTATCGCATATTCGCCGGGCACCAGCGGTAAAACGTCCATTCGCGCCGGTTACGGTCTGTTCTATGACGTTCTCTACGATAATCAAGGCCTGCTCACCCTTCCGCCCCAAGCCGTCACAACGGTCGACCTAACCGGGCTGGACAACAGCGGCTTCTTGGCGAATGGCGGGATCAAGCCTAACGCAAGCGGCCAGGCCCTCACCCAGGCTGAGGCTCGTGCGGGCACCGGCGGATACGTGCCGAATGGGACTCGCCCGGAGACGTCCTCCTGGAATGTCGGCGTCCAGCATACCTTCGGCAACAATTATCTCTTCGAGACCCGTTACGTCGGCACGCATAGCGTGCATCTGTCGGTCCAGGATCAATTGAACCGCCAGTCGGTGGTTAATGCCGCCAATGCGCTGCCGTTATACCTGACTGCCCCCAGTCAGGCCACTTTGAACGGCCTCACCAACACGCTTGCTCCTCTGACAGCCGCCTACAATGCCAACGGAGATATCGTTCCCGGCTTTCTGAACGCCGGCTTCACCGGAATCATCACGGCCTACATGCCCTGGGGCAATTCCATTTACCATGGCTGGCAGAACTCTTTGACCCGCCGTTTCTCCAACGGGCTACAGTTCGATGCAGCGTATACCTGGAGCCACGCGATTGACGACTCCACGGCCGACGTGTTCAGCACCTACGCGACGCCGCGCCGCCCGCAAGACGCGCGCAATGTTGCGGCCGACCGGTCCAACTCGGCGCTCGATCATCGCCAGCGAGCCTCGTTGGAAGCTCTTTATGATCTGCCGTTTTTCAAGCAGTCTTCCAACTGGTTTATGAAAAACGTTGTGGGCAACTGGGAGTTCGCGCCTGTTTATACCTATCAGACCGGCACGCTGGTGGATGTTCAAAGCGGAGTCGATTCGAATCTGAACGGTGACACGGCGGGTGACCGCGCGTTCTTCAACCCGAGCGGAGCGCCCGGGACCGGCTCCGGAGCGACGGCGCTCAAGAACAGCGCCGGCCAAACAGTGGCTTACGTTGCCAATAACCCGAATGCGCAATATATCCAGGCTCCCAAGGGAACGATTCCCAATGGCGGCCGAAACACGGAGCATCTTAATCCAATTGACGATATCGATTTGTCGATCGCCAAGAGCTTCAATATCACCGAGTCCAAGAAGATCCAGTTCTCGGCCCGGTTCATCAATATCTTTAACCATCCGCAATATGTCGGCGGATACATCAGCGACGTCGCGCCGGCGGGTCTGATTTCTAGCCCCACGGGGGCCGATACCTCACCCAACACGCAAGCGATTCACACCTTCCTGGAACCCCAGAATGCGACGTTCTTGCAACCCTCGCAGGCGTTCTCGAGCAACCCGCGCCAGTTGGCGCTCGCGCTCAAGTTCATCTTCTAGGAACTTGCCCATCCAGTAATTGGTTTGCGATGAAGGGAGCCTCCGGGCTCCCTTCCGTTTTTTCAGAAGTAAATCTTCGCGCCCAACTGCACCACCCGGCCCGGCGCGGCCGTCAGAGTCCGGCCAAAGTTGCTGGAGTTGATGTCCGAGAACGAGATGATGCTGCTGCTGAACCGGAATTGCGTGTGGTTGAATGCATTGAACGCCTCCAATCGCAATTCGATCGAACGGCTCTCGCTAAACCGGACTTGCTTTGCCAGAGCCATGTCGGTGTTATTGATCCCCGGGCCATGGAAGTTGTTGCGGGCGGCGTTGCCCAACATCCCGAAAGCTTCCAGGCTAAACGCGTTCGGATTGAAGTAGTAATACGGCAGCGCGGTGATGTTGCTCGGATTGCGCGTGGTGTTCACCAGCCTAGAGGTGCGAGGGTCGTACGTAGCCACCGGCCCGTTGACGTTGGGTCCGTCCCAGCAATCGTAGAACACCAGCCCGTCGCAGGTCAGCGAGCGGAAGCCGGTATCGGCCACGGTAATGGGGAACCCGGTTTGCACCGTCGTAATCCCGGATAAGCGCCAGCCGTCCAGCACATATTTGGTGAACCCGTTATTCCAGAACTTGCTCAGATGCGGCAGCTCGTAGTCGTAGCTGGCCACGAAACGATGGCGGGCGTCGAAGGCCGAATCGCCGCGCTCCAGCGCAAAGTTGTAGGGATTAATGGAGCGGGCGTTAAAGCTGCTGTCCTCAAAACTGGAGCCGATGTCGATGGAGTGACTATAGGTGTACGACAGCAGGAAGCTCAAGTCATAACTGAAGCGCTTGTTCAGGCTGGCTTGCAGCGAGTTGTAGCTGGAAACGCCGCGAGTGCTTTGGGTGCCCACGGTAGCAAAAATGTTCCCGGGAGCGAATTCCGCGTGGTCCGGATAGAGCACGTGTTGCAACACGCGATTTTTGATGCAATTCGGATCGGCCGCGCACTCCGCCGCGCCAGTCAGCGAAATCGGATTGCCCTCCGTAGCCATCTCCAGGTGCCGGCCCTGCGCGCCGACGTATCCAATCTGCGCAATCATGGCTCCGGGGAGCTCGCGCTGGATGTTCAAGTTGTAATTCATCGCGTACGGCGACGTGAAATTCGGATCGATGACATTGATCCCCAGTGGCAGAAACTGCGAGAAATTCACACTGCTGCCTTTCTGAGGCGGCGTGAACGGGAATTTGTTGGGGATGCTCTGGCCGGTGCTGACGTCGGTGAACGGATTCGCAAAAGACGGGCTGCCCCCGGCATCGCCGATGCCGGCAGACACCAGGGAGAACGGTACGGAGCCCAGGTCTTGCAGTGCAAGCTCGCTTTCCGAACGGTTGAAGTACACGCCAAAACCGCCTCGGATCACAAACTTCTTGCTGGCTCCGCCGCTCAGCGCGCCCCAATCCGGGCTGTATGCGAAACCGCCGCGAGGACCAATGTGGTCGTAGTGGCTGTAATAACCCGATAGTGAGCAGCCATTATCGCCCGGGAACAAAAGCCCCTGCGGAGCGGTCGGAAACACGCTGGATTGTTGTCCCGGACGGAAGCAGTTCTTGTCCAGATCCCCGAAATGGTGGTTCTCCAGCGGTGTATCGATCTGATAGCCGGCGCCGTAATTGAGCGTCAGATTCTGGCGCGCCTTCCAGGAGTCCTGGGCGTAAAAGTAATACTCGTAAGTGCGTGCATCGATAAAACCGCCGCTCTGCTGCACGTAGGAGTCGGGAATGCCCAGCAGAAAGTCCGCCCCGGGATCGCCGGTGCTGTAGGTCCCCGCGCCGCCAAAGGTGAAAGAGCCGTTATTGGTAGCTTCATAGGGGTTGGTGTACTGATAACGCGTGCCATTAAACCCGAATTTCAGCGTGTGGCTGCCGGCCACTTTCGAGAAATTCTCGCTCAATTGGTAGTTCTGGTCGATACGTGGTTGCGGCCCGCTGGTCGTGAATCCCACGGCGAACATGCCCGTAATCGTTGACAGGGGCACGCCGGCGTCGGCGGGAAACTCCGGATTGATGCCCGTGAATCCCAACGAAGATGGTGCCACATGCGTGAGCGGCTCCACCGCGTGGTAGTTGAAGCGGAGATAGTTGAGTCGAAATTCATTCAACGTGGTGGCGTTGAAGGTGTGTGTCCACGCCGCGCTGAACTGCTTGATCGCTGCGTTGTCCAACTCGCTGCCGGCGCCAGGCAGGGCGGCCGCGGTAGGAATGAACGAGACATCGTGGATCACCGGCTGGGTCTGGAAAAACGTGCTGAACCAGAGCGAATCCTTGTTGCCGAAGGTGTGGTCTAGCCGCGACAGGCCTTGATCGGTGGTGTTGGTCTGCGTGGGATTGAACGAGAACTGGCTGGTACCGAGGTTGGGCAGTGGAATGTATTTGGACAGAAGCGTCTGGGAGACGGAGTTGAAGTCTTTAACCGGAACGTGTCCGGTGGGAAAGATCTCGCTGTAAGGCGTGCCGGTTGGATAGGTACTCCCATTTTCGCCGAGCAGGGGAAACGGCGAAGCAGCGCTCGAGGTTGCCAGATCCGGGAAAAAGCCGTTGCGCTGGGCCTGCGTGAAGACCGTCACGGTGTTCGACAACGCGTTACTGTCAGGGCTCCTGGCCCGCGTTCCCTGGTAGGAGAGGAAGAAGAACGTATGGTTGCGCCATACCGGGCCGCCCACCGTGCCCCCAAACTGGTTCTGATGAAAGACGGGCTGCGAAACCTGGAAAAAGTTATGCGCGTTCAGGAACGTGTCGCGGTAAAATTCGAAGGCCGTGCCGTGAAATTGATTGGTGCCCGACTTGATAATAGCGTTGAGTATTCCGCCGGAGTTGCGCCCATATTCAGGGTTAATTGTACTGTCGATCAGATTGAATTCCGCTATCGCATCCGGGCTGGGGATGACTAGCGGCGTGTTCAGATCGATGTCGATAGAATCGGCGCCGTTGATCAGAAACGAGTTCTGTTGTGCCTGACTGCCGTTGGTCGCGAAGGCCTGCGAGGCACCGAAGCGATCGCTGCCGGCCACCACGCCCGGCGCCAGCTGCTCGAGTGAAACCCAGTTCCGGCCGAGCAACGGCAGATCCACTATCTTTTGTGAGTCCACCACGGTTCCCAGTTGCGTAGTGGTGGTTTCCACCTGCACCGGGTTGGCTTCTACTTGCACCGACTCGGTGAGCTGTCCCACCTGCAGCGACGCCTTCAGATCGTAGACCTGGTTCAACGCCAGTAAGATATTGCTGGCCCGGAAGATTCGGAAGCCTGGCTTGCTGATGCTGACGTCATACTGGCCGACTGGCAATTGTAAGAATTGAAACGTGCCGTCTGCTTCAGTCATGACCGTTGTCACGACACCGGTCTGCGTGTTGCTCGCCTTTACCTCGGCGCCCGGGACGCCCCCGCCGGAAGCGTCGGTCACCGTTCCTTGGATGCGGGCATAAACTTCCTGGGCCCGCGCGCTGGCACTGGAAATCACCCAGAGTGCCAGAATTGTCCACAACACTGCCGTCCACTTGCGCATGTCCTTTCCCCCTTTTTGTTGCTGTCGAACCCGCGGCGACATCACAACCGGCACACCCTCTCGTTCCTTGCACCGATCGCTGCTTGATTTACGTCGCGTGCTCGAAAGCAAACCGGGGACCAAATGGCGGTGGCGGGCGAAACGCTTACGTAGAAACAGGTTTCATTGCGCGCGCAGCGGCTCAGCGCTACGCTTTAACGTAAATGCGTATCAGCCGGCTTCTATATTTAGAAGAAAAGAAAGGAGTTATATAAGGAAAGAAAGTTAAATATTGCGATATTAACTAAACACGGAATTGTTTTTTATCAACTTGTTTTGTGAATTCGCAACTAACGTGGATTGGCCGCTGGGTACGGCTGCACGGCGGTCAGGGGGTGACGGTGACGGTGATGTCTTCGTCCGCCCACAGCGCGCCGTCGGTGGCATGCCAGCGCAACACATAGGTTCCGGGCTCGTCGAAAGTCACTTGGGCATTCCACTTGCCGTCCGGAGGCGCTGGCGGCGGTTGCCACAGCGGCGACCATTGGGAGTTTCCTCCCGCGCGTGTGTCTTCCCACGTCTTGGGTTGCTCGGGACTGATGTGCACTTTCGACGAAGGACCGCGGTATAGATAGCAAGCCACCCAGAGTCCGGTCGCGCTGCCCACGGTAACCTGAATAGGCGGAATCATCCGCAGGTCTCTGAGGTTGGGGTCGCGAGCTCGGTCCAGAAACGCGCCGCGCGGCCGCGGTTTGGGTACGCCATCATCGCTGACATGCGCCGACAGTATCAGCGGCTCGCCTACTTTCACCGTCCGGTTGCGATCGCCCGCGGCCTCCAGCACCGGCGGCTTGTTGGCGCGAATTTCAGGACTACTCACGCCCGCGCCGATCGCGCCGGTCTCCGAGGTCAGCACCATGTTGTCCAGGAAGTAATCCTGGCGCGTGGTGGCGTAGGCTTTGGACGTCTTGCCGTGCGTCGTGAGAGTCCAAACCAGTTCCTTGTTGCCGAAATCCTTGGGTACGGTTACCCAAAACACAAAGCGGTTGCGGCGCGGAAAGAAGTGCGTCGGCTGTCCCTGATCGGGCCCTCCTGGCTCGATATTGTTTTCCGGCCCAACCGGTACGTTGAACTCCTCTTCCCAGTTCTGATTCATGTAGCCGAACAGAAATTTGTACGATCCGTCCGGATTCTGCTCCCACCCTTCAAAAGCGGCGTAGACAGGTTGCCCCTTGGAATAAGACTGCGCGCCCGCACGCAGACAGACAAACAGCGACGCCGCCGCAAGAGGCAGCCCAAGCCAAATACTACGTGCGTTCATTTTGATCCTTCGTGCAGCGCCCGCCGGAACCGCCCGCCTTATTGCCCTCCAGCTCCAGTCGGCGCGACCGCCTTCTTTTTCATGGCCGGCGGCGGAATCGGATCGCCGTTGCAAAGCGGGCATCCGATCAGCATGTCATTGGGGGTCAGCTTCAGTTTCTCGCGGCGCTTGGCCATCTCGGCATAAAACTGCTCGTCAGTGAGCGCCAGGCCCTGGCCCAGGTCGATAAACATGTTGGCGATGGAGCGGTTTCCGGCGCCCGACCAGTTTCTGCTATCCGGCACGTTCCGGTTCGCAGGCGTGGTATCCATATAGCCGATGATGTGCAGGATAGTCCCCTTGGGCAGCAGCGGCGCATAGTCGTCGTCGTAATCGTAGACCCGAACCCAGTTGTGGTCGTAACCGGAACAGGAGAGCGTCTGGATGTTGTCGCCCCAGATGTATTCCAGGCACATGCGCACACCCGGCGCGTGCAGATGCGGCTCATAGGAAGTGATCTTGGTGTTTTCGTCCAGCACTTTGTAAGCATCCAGGCGCTGGTTCGCTTCGTTCGGCCGCATGTCGATGTCGACGCCGTTACCGAGACCCCGGCGCGCGTATCTTACGGTCGGCTTATAGTCCTTCGGGAAGAACTTGAACCCAAACAGAAGGTGCGCCTTGGTATCGCGCCCATTGGAGTGGATGTGCGCGGAGTTGAATACCAGCACCGAATTGGCTCTGAGCAGCTTGCCGGCGTCAGCGGGGAAAATATCCGCGTTACGGCCCACTTCGTGAATTGGCCAGCTGCCGCTGCCCTCACCGACGTCTTCGCCCAGCGCAGCCTGCTGGCCCGGAACCGTGGTGGTCCAGATCATATGATGAAAAACGAAGCGCGCGCCGACTGTGGCTCTCCCGCCATCGGTAGTGGCCGGGATGTCATTCACTTCGCGCATTTCGACCGATTTCACCCAGCGGTCTTCTGTGAGCCCGGTGGGAGCCGATTCCAGTTCGCCCCACCAATCCGGTGCGCCAGCCTTCACGGTGATTTCGGGAGTCGATACCACTAGGTCCGGTTCGCCCAAGTTCCACTTGGTGCCGTCCTGCAGGGGAACCGGCGGAGGCAGATCGGCCGGATTTCCCTCCGGTGCGCCATTATCCGCCCACTTCGCCACCTTGGCGATTTCCAGATCGCTCAGCGACGGATCATTCTTGTAATGCTGGATTCCGACGTTCTTCTCGATGAACCAGGGAGGCATCGCGCCGCGTTTGTCTCGCAGAGCCGTCCGTTCCTTAATGGCGCGCGCCCACGGCCGGACCTCTTTATAAGTGATCAGCGACATCGGCGCCGCCGCATTCGGCTGGTGGCAGTTCTGACAGCTCCGCTGCAAGATGGGAGCAATGTCTTTGGAAAATGTCACTTCGCCTTTGATCACCGGCGCGTCGTCGGCCTGCAACGCGGAGGACAACATGACAGAAACTGCGGCGGGGGCGAGCAGGGCCAACCCGATTTTCAACTGCCAGCGAGACTTACGAGGATTCATCGCATCGCTCCTTGACGGCACAATTGTCCGCCGAGACAACTCTATACATCGTAATCGAGGCTCGTCGCGCGATCAAGGGGGGCAGTCTTTGGGAAACCGGAGTGCTGCCTGTAAGTGATTGAAAAGAGAACTACCGCCGCCACGCAGTAGCATGCATCCCCGCCGGCAGGTGTGCGTGAGCCAAGTCCAAATCGTCGCCTTGCAGGGGAATCTGCACTTCGGCCGTGTTCGGCGGCGATGGATAACTTTCACCGAATGACAGCTTCAGGGTGCGGGAAGGCTCTCGTGGCTTTTTCGCCGCAGCAGTGCCGGCCGCGGCGGTTTCCACCATGGAAAGCTCTCGCGTCTCGTCGGCGAAGGAGCGGAATTGCGCCGCTCGCCCGGAGTTGTCGCAAGTGAGCAGCGCTTCACGGATGACACGATCCTCCGAGGCATAAGTCAGAACCCCAACTACATTCGGCTGCTTGAGCCGCGCATCGCGCACGTCGTCGGGCGGAACTTCCAGCCCCACGTAGCGGGTGGTCAGGAATTCTTTGGAAATCGAGAAACTGACCAGCGGCACGTAGGTGTCGAAAAGATGCTGCCCTGTACCGAGTCTGTAGACTGACCACCATTCCACTTCTTCCAGGCCGCGGGAGACGACAAATATTGCATTGTCCATGGTGCGCCCGTCTGTCCCGCTAGTGCTAATTGTATAGAGCGGCTTCCCTCGTAGATCGTCGCCAAAGCGCCAGGCTTCGAGCGTGACGGTGGCGTCCACGCCGATGTCGCCCACCGTCTCTTTGGAATGGGTGGTCTTGCGCAGCAGCAGGCGGTCGGATCGCGGATGGCCTGGGATAACGGGGTCGCTCAGCTCGTAGGTAATGTTGCGGATCTCGATGATCTGGGAGCCATCCGGCTCGGTGCGAGAGCTGACGCTGGAAGAAGACTGTGCCTGGACAGGTTTAGCAGGTTGGAAGGGCAGCACCAGGCCGGCGCCCGCCATTC
Source organism: Bryobacteraceae bacterium (assembly GCA_035501355.1). Lineage (GTDB taxonomy): Bacteria > Acidobacteriota > Terriglobia > Bryobacterales > Bryobacteraceae > Palsa-89. The sequence goes on from DATJWJ010000100.1 coordinate 54,856, forward strand.
CGATCCACAAGGCTCTAACGCTGAGCATGCTGCTGCGCCGCCAATCCCGCCAGCCGCTCGCTCTCGCGCCAAAGCCGCCGGGCTGCTTCGTCGTCCTGCGCCTCCTTGGTTGGCGTCGCCGGCCGGCACTTGTAGAAATATTCGCCGCTGACATTCGCCACGTCCTCAGAAGACGCCAGGTACACGATGGTCTCGGCTCCTTTCTCCGGCGAGATGGCAAAGTTCTTCGCCAGCCGGACCATCACCGAGAAAGACCCGCCACTCTGGTCGCCGAAACGGGTCGCGACAAAACCGGGATGCAGGCTGTTGGCGGTAACACCGGTTCCGGCCAGGCTGCGCGCGAGTTCCCGCGTGTACAAAATGTTGCAAAGCTTGGAACGCCCATAGATTTTGAAGCCGGCGTAACCCTTCGCGGACTGCAGGTCGTCGAGATCGAGCTTGTTCCGACGGTGCGCATCCGAGGAGGTATTGATGACGCGCGCCGGCGCCGATGCCAGCAGCCTCTGGCGCAGCATCTCCGTCAATACAAAATATGACATGTGATTGGTGGCGAAGGTCAGCTCCAGCCCGTCCGCTGTTAGCGTACGATGGCTGAACAGCGCTCCCGCATTGTTGATGAGCACATCAATGCGGGATTCCGCGGCGGCAATCTCGCGGCCCACGCGCTTCATCTCCTCCAGCCGCGATAAATCCCCAAAGTAGACGGCGGGTTGCACGCCTGGCCCTTTCTCGCGTAGCCGGGCGAGTTCTGCTTCCGCCCGTGCCTGGTCGCGCGCCACCAGCACAATGCGAGCGCCCAGACCCGCCAATTGCTCCGCCGCGACGGCTCCGATACCGGACGTCGCTCCGGTGATGACCACCACTTTCCCTCGCATGTCTGGCATGGTCACGATTCTCGCACTTCTTCGCGAAGACCGCAGGCGAGCGCGGCCTTATATTGGTAATGTGTGCTCCCGACGTTTGCTGCTGCTGATGCTGGCTCCGTCCGTGCTTCTCCTGAGCGCCGAGCTGAAGCCTGAGACCGCAGCCGCTTTCGACCGCTACGTCAAGCTGAGCGAAGAAGGGATGCAGGCTCGCTCCACGCCCGAGAATTTCCTATGGCTCGACCAGCATCCCAAGGAAAGAACCATGGTCTGGATGAGCCAGAGCTTCGTCATACCCCAAGAAACGCTGGACCACGGCGAAAAAATCGTGGCCCCCGACGGCGCCATTCAACATTGGCTGGGCGTGACCTATCTGGAACTCGCCACGCTGGAGCGCGTTCGCGACACGCTGCTCGACTACGGGGATTACAAGACTTTTTTCAAGGATCAAATCATCGAATCGAAGCTCGTCAAGCGCCAGGACCCGCGCTTCGACGCTTTCCTTCGCCTCCACAAAAAACAGATCACCCAGGTGGGCCTGAATGTGGATCTTGCGGCGGATTACCAAACGCTCGATCCCAAACACGCCACCATCTTCAGCCGGTCCACGAGCATCAGTGAGGCGACGCACTCCGGTAAGAAGGATACGGACAGCAAGCCGCCCTCTGCCGAAAACCAGAACGGCTATTTGTGGCGCCTCAATATCTACTGGCGCCTGGAGCAAGCCGACGTCGGCGTGTTTGTGGAACTCGAAACCATCTCGCTGGCGCGCGCCACCGGCACTCTGCATCCCGGCCGCTACCTGAACGGTTTTCAGAGTTTTCCTCGAGAATTGACCGAGGCTTTCATCGCAGGACTGGAAAAGGCGTTCCCGGCGCCGCACAAGTAATTGGACCGGTGCATAGCTGCCAGGGGCCGACTTGCGGTATAGGTAACTGATATGGCCCACCCGCTTAGTAATCCCAGCGCTTCCGAGTGCAATCGCCGAACGTTTCTTTCCGCGACGCTCGGAGCCGCCGCGCTCGCCCCCGCCGCCGCGCACGCTCAACAGCGGCCCGTTGCCCCAGACGCTACGCCACGCGACTGGTCCAATGCCCAGCCCGTCCGCTATCCCGACCCCGACATCATCGCGCTCGACAATCGCTTCCGCCGCTACATCGTCGGCAACACGGTAATCAAGCGCCTGCATACTGGAACGCTCTGGGCCGAGGGTCCAGCCTGGAATGGCGTCGGCCGCTATCTGGTCTGGAGCGACATCCCCAACAACGTGCAAATGCGTTGGATCGAAGAAGACGGCCGCGTCACCGTGTTCCGCAATCCCTCCGGCTACAGCAACGGCAACACCTTTGATTACGAAGGCCGGCAGCTTTCCTGCGAGCACGGCGGCCGGCGCGTGGTCCGCTACGAACCCAACGGAACCGTCACCGTGATTGCCGACAAGTTTGAAGGCAAGCGCCTCAACTCGCCCAACGATATCGCGGTGCATCCCGACGGCAGCATCTGGTTCACCGACCCTCCCTATGGAATCCTCGGCAATTACGAAGGTTTCAAGGCCAACAAGGAATTAAAGGAAGCCGTCTATCGCGTGGATCCGAAGACCGGCGAGATGACCAAGCTCACCGACGAAATGAACGGCCCCAACGGCATCTGCTTCTCGCCGGATTACAAGAAGGTCTACATTGCAGACACCGGCAGCGGCCGCGAAACTCGCGTCTACGATGTGGATGGAAAAACCATTCGAAACGGCAAGCGTTTTATCCAACTGGACGTACCGGGCAGCGGCGAGCCTGCCGCGGCCGACGGAATCCGCTGCGATGCGGATGGAAATGTCTGGGCCGGCGCGCGCCCGGGTGTGCAAATCATCGCTCCAGGTGGCGAGCGCATCGGCATCATCCGCTTGCCGGAGAATTGCGCCAACATCTGTTTCGGCGGGACCAAGCGCAACCGCCTGTTCATGGCGGCCAGCCAATCTCTTTATGCCGTGTACGTGCTAACCACCGGCGCCAGTATCGCATGAAAACTTCATCCTGTTCTCGCCGGAGATTTCTGGCTGGAAGCGCGGCGCTTCTTTCGGCGCCGGCCTTGGCACAACGCGCCCCCCAGCGAGCCGTCGTCATCATGTGCGATGGCTTCGGCCTGGAATATATGGAGCACAGCGACATGCCCACGCTCGCCGCCTGGCGCAAGCATGGGCTGTTCGTTCGCGGACGCGCCACCATGCCGTCGGTCACCAACACCAACAATGCTTCCATCTGTTGCGGCGTATGGCCGGACGTGCACGGCATCACGGGCAACTCCTATTTCGACGAGCGCTCGGGCCGCGAAGAATACATGGAGACTGCGGATCTGCTGCTTGCGCCGACGCTGTTCGAGCGAGCCAAAAAGCACGGTGTGAAATCCGCTCTGCTGTCGTCCAAGAAGAAGACCACCACGCTGCTGCCCGCGGGTGCCGATCTGGTTCTCAGTCCCGAAGAGCCTCCCGCAGAGTGGGTAAAGCGCCTGGGCCCCGCGCCCGGCATCTACACGCGCGAGATCAATTACTGGCTCATGCGAGCCGCCATCGACGTGTTGAAGAACCGCCGCGATCTCGGCTGCCTGTACATCCACACCACCGACTACCCGATGCACACCTGGCCTCCCGAATCCGCCGAATCCCGGGAACATCTGGCGCGCCTGGATCAATTCTTCGCCGAAGCAGCCGCGGCCGCCCCCGACGGCGCGTTCCTGCTTACTGCCGATCACGGCATGAATCACAAATCGCTGTGCTGGGATCTGGAAAAAGTTTGCTCCCAGCATGGCGCGCCCATTCGCATCGCGATTTCAGTGGATCGCGACAAATATCTGAAGCACCATCGCGGCTACGGCGGCGTGGCCTGGGTCTATTGCAAATCGCCGCACGACATCGATTCCGTTGCCAAGGTCCTGACCGGCCTTCAAGGAGTCGAAACCGTCCTGACGCGCACCGAGGCGGTCCAGCGCTTTCATCTGATGGCCTCTCGCATTGGAGACCTGATCGTGCTGGGGGACCGCGATACAGTCTTCGGCGAACTGGACGCGCCGTCGGAGCCTCTGCCGCCCGAGTACCGCGCTCACGGATCTCTACACGAAATGGATGTGCCGCTGGTGATTTACAACGCGCAGGCGAAATTGAAGCCGGAAGATTTCCAGTACAATCGCGACCTGGCGCGTTGGCTCTACGCCGGCTAAAGCCTCACATCGAGTGGAAGTCGAGTTCCAGGCTGACCCGCACCGCGACCGGCTTGTCATCTTTGCGCGCCGGCGCGAATCGCCACTGCCGGACGGCCTCCACCGCGCTTTGGTCCACATCCTTATCGATCCCCTTGACGATGCGCACGTCGCGCGGAACGCCCTGCGAACTGACGATCAACCCAACCGTGACTGAGCCTTCCAGCCGCACCCCTCGAGCCGTTTTGTAGTTGGGGCTGACTTGCTTGGTTACGCGCGGCGGGCTCACGTCCGGGCCAAGATCGTAAACTTTTTCGTCCGATTCGCCGGTGGACTGTTTATCTTGAGCGCGGGCCAGTGGGAACACGCACAGCGCGATCAGGCAAAAAATGCAACTCGACCGCCACGCCCCTTGCTGTGCCATCGCAACGCCGCCAGACCGGCCGCCAGACTGATGATGCGTGGAGAGACGCGGCTCGCCCCCAAGTGGTTACAATGTTCCATGGCAGAAAGCAACCTGAGTTCCGATCCACTCCTCGCCCCGATCCCAGGCGCGGCGCACCGCGAAATCGGCGGCGTGCAGCTCGACATCGCCCCTGCCGGATCGGGCCGCGTCAAGCGGACCATCTATCCGCCGGGCTTCCGCTGGTCCACGCACATGAAGCCGGTGTCCGGAACCGATCTCTGCCAGCACGCCCACGTCGGATTTCTGGCGCGCGGCCAGATCCACATTCGATACGCCGACGGCTGCACGCTGGAATTCGCCGCGCCTCAAGTAGTGACCATCGAGCCGGGCCACGATGGATGGGTGGTGGGCGACGAGCCCGCCGTCATGATCGAATTCGATTTTGAAGGCGAGACCGCCGAACGCTTCGGGATGCCCTCAGCTCATCGCCACGCTTAAAATTTGAGCTTCACCCCGGCTCCCAGCAGACTCGCTCAGGAATGACACACTATTGGCTATGGGACTAGCGGCGTCAACCCGTCTCGAAGTCACCGATCACCGATCTGATCTCGGTTGCTGGCGGGCTGCACAGCGGCTTGCCGAACCGCGCCTGCGCGATTACGTCCTTGGTTACTTCGCGAGCGAGAGCTTCTTGCCCAGGCCGTTGCACGAGCGCCACCTCCCATTGCGTGAGGTCGCGATCGTGCTGAACTTCGCTGCTCCTCATCGAATCGTCGACCCATCGGATCCCAAGCGCACAACCGAGCTCGGAGACGCATGGATCGTCGCTCTGCAGCATCGCCATCAGATCCGCGAGGCCGCCGGAGCTCGCGACTTTATGGTGATTCGCTTGACTCCAATCGGCGCACATATGCTTCTGGGCGCGCCGATGGACCTGCTAACGGATCGTACTCTTCGACTGGAGGATATCGATTGCCGATTTTCGCGGCTCCTCATGAGCCATGCGGAGGCCACACGCGACTGGGCAGCTCGGTTTGACATCGTCGAAAACATAATCGCTGCCCGATTGGCGTCCGCGCCTTCACCTCCAGCGGGTCTGCTCCATTCATGGCGGATACTCCAGGCGTCTCCGAATCAGGTCGATTTGGCAAGGCTTCCTGAGGACTTCGGATGCAGCCGGCGCCATCTCATTGCGCAGTTCCATAAATATTTCGGCATGCCTCCCAAAACGATCGCCAGGATCGGCCGCTTCCATCTGGCTGTCGCAGCGATCCATCGCCTGGGGCGGCGAGATCCTTTACCGTACGCGGAGGGAAAACCGTACCTCGATTGTGAGGCGAACCGCACCGCCATACAAACCACAATCCGTTGGGCGGATCTGGCGCTCGGTTGCGGCTACTACGACCAGTCCCATTTCATCAACGAGTTCAAGTCCTTCTCCGGACTGAGCCCGCTCGAATTTCTCGAGCAGACTCGCCACGAGTAGACCGCACCGCCGTCCAATGACGGTCAAATTTTTCCAATACCCCGCCGCCGTTCGCGTGCCATAAACGACGTGTCGGTGCATTCGCGAACGGCAAAGGAAGCAATTAATGGCAATCCCTACTCAAGCCGAAATTGAGGATAAACTTCGCGGCGACGATCTCAACACCTGGCTCGATTTGTGGCGCGCCGAACAGGGCCCCGCCAAGCCAGGCGCGCTGCAGCTCATGGCCGCGGCGATTCCATTTCCGATTGACCAGAACCTGCGGGTGTTGGACGTGGGCTGCGGGACAGGCGACGCAGGCCGCGCCATTCACTCGCGATTTCCCCGCGCGCGGATCGATTCGGTGGATCGCAATGAGTTCTTTGTTGCGCTGTGCGGCGCGGTCAACGCCCGAGACGGAATAGACGGGCGGACGTGGGTGTGCGATCTCGCGCAAACAAACTGGCGGCGCGATTTGGCCAGTGACTATGATGTCGTAGTGGCCGTCAACGCCGTGCACTGGTTCAGCCTGGCAAAGGCCGCGGAACTTTTCGGCGACATCTTTCAGGCGCTTCGGTCCGGTGGCGTTTTTCTGCTTATGGAACCGGTAGGAGCCCAGCCGCCGTTTGCGCCCGGGTTCGAGGCGTGGAAAAAGGAACAGCCTAGCCAGCACAAGTACGAAGATTGGCTGCGCTTCTGGTCGCGAGTGAAGGCTCTGGTGGGCTACGATTATGGCTTTCTCGGCGAACCCCCTGCCGATCAAAAGCACATCGGGGAGCGGCTCTCTGTCATGCAGTGGGCTGGTCTGCTCACGGATGCCGGATTTGAGTCTGTCGACGTCCTTCTGAGAGACAGCGAAAAAGTAGTCCTGGCAAGTGTCAAGCCTTGACCACCAGCTTGCGCCGGCGGTTTCAACTCCCAAGCCTGCGCGCCAGCTCGAGAACTGTCTCGTGGATCTCGATCGCGCGCCGCGCCTCCGCCGCGCCTTGCCGGGCCTTGCTCGCGCTGAGTTCCCGCTCGGCTTCCGCAAAAGTAGCCTTCGATTGAGCAGTCGCCCGGTTCATCTCGTTCTCAGCATCTTTGAGCTTTCGCACGGCTCGCTTCATAGCAGGATCAACGTCCGCGCCGTCATAGGCCTGGTGCCAAGCCACGCTCCAGGATTTCTTCGTTCTTTCGACCTCACGTTCCAAAGCCGCGGTGGCCGATTCGATGCCGGATCGCACCCGACCCTTATTGGTCTCTGACGCCCAGGTCCACATGCTCCAGCCCTGAGCTTCTTCGAGCAACTGCTTGGTCTGGTCGACTACACGCAGCGCCACGCCAGCCTCAGCGATGCCGCCCATATTTTTCGTGCGCCGAAACCCAGTCCAAAGACGAAATCGCCGCGCCGAGAGAAAGCTCGCCCGCCAGCGCCACCCCCGCCACGATCTCGGCCAAGCGAT
>DATJWJ010000101.1:0-79194 GCA_035501355.1 Bryobacteraceae bacterium
CGGGGCTCATGCGGTAAACCGCATCGGAACTGGCGGTGACGAAGGCACGGAAGCGCTCCTCGGAGCGCGAAATTTCGTTGCGCGCCTCCACGGCAGCCGAAATATCGCGGAAATAGCACACCACGCCGAAGCCATCAGGCAGCGGCATTCGATCGATACGCCATTCGTAAAATTCCTTGACACTACGATCCGGCCGCTGCTGGCTGAATTCCGGGTCGGCATAAGGTTCGCCAGTTTCCAACGTATGGCGGAAGCGGCGCAGGATTTCGGCCGCGGCCGGCTGGCGCCACAACATGTGGATCACTTCGTCGAGGCGGCGGCCGATGAGATCCGGGGTGTCGCCAAATACGGACCGGGCGATCGGGTTGACTTGCCGGAAGCGAAAATCCGTGTCTACGAGAAACACGCCGAGCGGAGCCTGGTTCAAGAGCGTCTCGAACTGCGCGCGGGCGTCGCGGCGCAGCCGAATCAGATTCAACCGCGTCTCCACGCGCGCCGCTAGTTCTCGAGCGGTAAAAGGCTTGGTGAGGTAATCGTCGGCCCCGATGCTGATTCCCTCGGTGCGCGCCTCCTCTCCGGCTCGGGCGGACAGCAGGATGACTGGTATTTCACGCGTGCGTGCGTCGGCGCGTAATTCCCGCAGCAGCCTGAAACCGTCAAGACCCGGCATCATGACGTCGGAGAGGACCAGATCCGGCGCGTTCTCAAGAGCTTCTTTCAGGGCGGCCAGGCCATCGCTCACGGCGGTAATTTCGTACTCGCTGCTCAGAATGCGGGAGACGTGTTCCCGCATATCCGCATTATCGTCGGCCAGCAAAATTCGCGGCCGCGGACTTCCCTTTCTGTCGGGAGCCGACCGGGGCCGATCGTTGGCCAGCCAGGTGAGCGCTTCATTCTTAAACGCATCGGCGCGAGCGGATGTTTCCGCCTGCGTGCCTGCAGGCGGCCCAACGCGGTCTTGAGGAAGGTGTGCGCTGCCGAAGGGAATCCGCACAGTAAAGGTGCTGCCCTGGCCGAAACGGCTGGAGGCCTGGACGGTTCCTTGGTGAAGCTTTACGAGTTCCTGAATCAGAGCCAAGCCGATGCCGGAGCCTTCAAAAGTCCGGCCCCTGGCGCCTTCGACACGGTGGAAGCGCTCGAAGATATGGGGGAGCTCGTGGTCGGGTACGCCGGTTCCAGTATCGGAGACCCTGAGGATGGCCTGATTGTCACGTGCCTCCAAACTTACTGTTACGCTGCCTTGAAAGGTAAACTTGAAGGCGTTTGAAAGCAGATTGAGCACGATCTTTTCCCACATCTCTCGGTCAACATAGACGGGCTCGGGCAGCGTGGGGCAATCGACGATCAGTTCGAGTCCGGCGGCCTGCATCGCCGAGCGGAAATTGGAGGCGAGTTCTGTTGTAAGAGCGGCCAGGTTGACGGGCGTGTACGAGGCTTGGGTGCGGCCGGCCTCAATTCGAGAGAAGTCCAGCAGGGAATTGACGAGTTTCAGCAGGCGCAAACTGTTGCGGTGTGCGGTGGCGAGCTGATGGCGATCCTCCGGCGCCAAGACGCGATCCTTGGACAGCAGCTCTTCCAGCGGCCCGAGCATGAGCGTCAACGGTGTCCGAAATTCGTGGCTGACGTTGCTGAAGAACGCGGTTTTGGCTCGATCGATTTCAGCCAGAGCCTCAGCGCGCTTGCGCTCCTCTTCATAGGCGCGGGCGTTTGCGATTGCGCCCGCGATGTGGCCGGCCGTCAAGCCCAAAAAGCCGCGGTATTCGTCATCCAAGAGTAGACGGGGGCTGACGCCGGCCACCAGGAAGCCGGCCGTGGCGTCCTGCACGCCCGGTTTTGCGAGCGGCACAACGACGGCGCGCTCGACTGGTTCCGGCCAGGCGCCGGCTACGATCCGGCCGCATTTCTGGGACAGATTCTCGACCAGTCCGGTGGCGCGCCTTTCCAGCACCCGCCCGAAAGCCCAGATATCGCTGCCGGATGCGATGGCGATCTCGGATGGCGCGGCTGCGGCGCCCGGTTCCACCCTCACGGTGTCGGCGAGCCGTGCCGTTCGGCCGTCCGAGGAAAGCAGGTAAACGAGAGCGAAGGGAATATCTCTTGGATTCTCCGCCAGAGTCGCGGCCGCTGCGCGTACGGCGTCCTGAGCAGTCTTGCCTTGCGTGGAAGTGCGGTCCGCCAGATCGCGCAGGGACCGCAGGCGGCGCCGGCCCAAAACCCGCGCGGTTTCATCCGTACAGATGCCGAGCAGACCGCAGACCTGGTCCGCCTCATCCGTCACGGGACTGTAGGCGAAGGTGAAGTAGGTCTCCTCGGTGAAGCCGTTGCGCTCCATTACGAGGAGCAACTCTTCGTTCCAGGTGGACTGGCGTTGCTTAAAGACGACGTCCGTTTGCGGGCCAACGACGTCCCAGATCTCTTTCCAGACTTGCGGGGCTGGCCGGCCGAGGGCATTCGGGTGCCGCTGGCCAAGGTGGGGGACATAGGAATCGTTGTAGATATTGATCAGGTGTTCGCCCCACCAAAGAAACATGGAGTATCGCGAGGCGAGCATTATGCGCACGGCTGTTTTTAGTGTTTGCGGCCAGGTGTCGGCGGGGCCTAACGGAGTGGCAGACCAATCGTGGGCGTCAATTCGCGAACGCATCGGGCTGGCCTCAACCTGGCTAGTGACAGCGGCATCAGCTGTCGTCATGGAGCCCCCTGGCGATCTTGGGCTTGCCCGCCGGTGCGCCTGCTCAAAATGTCCAGGATAATTTCGCCCAGCTGCAGGAATTCCTTCACACTGGATGGCTTCATGAAATAATAGACGGCGGCATTCTTCAATGCTTTCTCGTGATCCTGGGGCGCATTGGAAGTGGTCATGACGATGACCGGCGTCTGGGCGTGCCGTTCGGTGGAGCGCAGCCGCTTGAGGACGTCTTCTCCGTCGTATTTGGGCATGTGCATGTCAAGCAGCAAAAGGTCGATGGGCGCGGCTTTGGAGTCCGCATCCAGCGTTTCGATCAATGCGATAGCTTGTGCGCCGTCGCCCACGACGCGCAGAGAGCAATCCAGGCCGGCATCGCGCAGGGCCATGCGCACCAGTTTGACGTCGGCCGGGTTATCTTCGGCAATGACGATCTGTACTGGGAATTTGTCGGGCGTCTCCAGCATGCGCAGGTCCTACCATTCCATTTTATTTCGACGCCGCGGTCCTGGGCGGCCGGCGGATGTGGAATACCACGAGAATTGGCGCGGCTCAGAGACTAAGCGGAAGCGGCCTTAGCGTTCTGCTTGACAGCCTTCTCAATACCAGGGCCGGCCTTGGCTAAATCCTGCGCATTCATGACCGGGTAGAAAATGACCTTGGCGTTGAAGCTCAGGAAGAACTGCTCAGCTATGCCGGGGATTTGCGAGGTGTCCTTCATATCAAAGACAATGAATCCACCGCGCTCGCCGCTGGCTCCGGTTCCAAAGTATGCGGCCTCGGGCTTCAACGACTCCAGTATTTTCTGAAAAGGGGGACCGAACGCTCCGGAGCGTGCTGCCGTGTTTCCCGCTTCGACGGGGATCGTTATTTGCATCAACATTCGCATTGGTCGCGGCCCTCCCAGGCGCACGGGAAATGGTATCAAATGGGCGGTCGCAACGCTAGCGCGCTAAGAATCGGGGATTTCTCGTGCTGGCTGGACTGATCTAAGGTGAAGTGTCCATTGGGGCGCGTGGGCTCGGTGGGTTCGTTTGTGCAAATTTTGTTTTCACTGGGAGTGGGGGCGGCGTCGTTGGGCTGGCCGGACGACTGACGCAAGCGCTGGAGTTGGATCAGGGTGCGGAGGGCGCGCGCGTAAGTGCGTTCCAGGCGGGCTTCGACGCGCTGGAGGAACGGGTAAGAATTGGAGTTGGCCAGCCCGGTGAAAGCGGAGGTAAGGGACTCGACCGGGCTGAGCGGATCGTCGGCGTCTTCTTCGACCTGTTCCAGGTACTCGGTGTAGAGCTGGGTCTCGATGACGGCGAGGCGCTCAAGGCGCCACTTGGCGGCGACCATTTCGTGGACCAGATGGAGCTCGGCAGGGCCGTCGGGTTGGAACTGATCGAGGTAGGAGGTGAGGAGCTGTTGGAATTCTTCGGGATCCTCGGTGGGGAGAACGAGGGTTTGGGAAGTGAGGCCGTGTTTGATAGCGTTTTGGGAAGAGCGCTTGCGGCCGGCTTCGGTTTTAGGGCCGTGGGATTTTGCGCCGTTGATGCGGGCGGATTCGGATTTGGTCATTGGGGCACCTCGGGGGACTAGGGTAGCGGTAACAGTGCCGGGTGGAGCAGAGCCGCGGACGCAAAAGCTTCATGCCAGGGAAGATGTGCTGAGGCGAGAAAGGTGATCGTGCAGCGCTAGCGTGCGACGTCGGACACGCACTGGAAGCCAGACAGGTAACCCTTTTGGAACACGGGTGGAGCGCCTTTCAGGTCTAACTCGAAAGGTAGAGTCAGCGCCTTGCCATTATCCAAGCGAATCGGCTGGCCGGACTGGCCTTGCCTGGGAACCCACTGCAAGGTGTAAGTAGAACCGGAGGCCTGGAAGCGGTCCGCATCGCCGAAGAATCGAAACGCCGCCCATAACCCGTCATAAGAAATGAATCCGAATTCACCGCCGCCCAGACTGCCTGATAACCGGGCTGCCTGGGCGGATTTGCCGGGCCAGGTGAAGTTTTGCGGTTGGCTGCCGTTCGGGCCTCCCTTCAGCACCTGGCCGTCGAGAGTCAAGGTGACGGTCTTCAGTCCTTCAGCTGGGAGAGCGCGCATGGAATAGGCCAGAGCCGGATCTCTGGCGCCGGACTTATAGAGCGCGTTCCCAAACCCCATGGCTCGGTTGAAAAACCGCAGGAAGGGTTCCGTAATCTGGACGCGGCTGTCGGATTTGCGCACGTACTCGCCGCCGCGCAACTCGAGATAGTTCTTCAAAGTATTCTCATAAAATGCCGGCAACTTACCATCAGGATTACGGAAAATATTGCCAAGGTCATCCAATGTAGCGTCAGTCTTAGAACTTGTGTCGAATGGATACTTCTTCATGAGGGCAAAGAAGTCGTTGCAGAAGTTCTTGCCTTGCGCGTTAATCTGCGACGGTCCAAGCCGTTCCAGCAGTGCTTCCACTTGCCGGATGGGGTCTTCCATCAGTTTCTGCGTCATGCCGTGAACGTTCCCCTCCTGATCGATGCGGAAGTTCTGTGCGATCTGGCGAGTTACGCGATAGCCGTTGGTGGCGTCCGTTTGGGTCTGGGTGACCATTTCATCTTTGACGTTCGGTCCGGCACGCGCAACTTGGTCCACTGAGGTTTGCAAGGCGGTGAGAGCACTCAGATAGGGGCTGTTGTGCTCGGAGACATAATGGTCCATGCAATTCGCGGGCGTAACCCACAGGATGGGCTGATACGGCGCGGAGGCAGGGTCGTCACCAGCGGCGGAGACGTTGACGGAAGCGAGGCAGAACAGTTTCAGCAGATAGGATTCGTTGCTGGAGAGCTGCTTGAGTTTGGCGGCCGCGTCGGGAACGCTTCGGTACTTCACAATCTGCGAGTTGGCCAGGTAAGCGCGCCAGTTGGCGATGAAGTCCTTGTGGTAGCGCTCGCGCAATTGAGGTTGAAGCTGGAGGGGATCGAGCGAGCTGTAATTGCGATCGCCCAGCACCCAGGCCTCGCCGCCGAAATATTGCTTGACGTGATTAATCGCCTCCTGCACCGCTTTCCAGCCGTTGGCGGTAAACGCGCCGGCGACATCCTTATTATTGACGACATAATCGCTCGAATCTGGAAATCGCTTATTAAAGTTAACGGGCGGATTTTTCGATGAGGCGTCGGCGATAATGAACTGATAAATACTCTCGATGGCATTGAATTGCGACAGGTAATAACGGGCGTGCTCGACGGATTCGGTGTCGTTGTCGGAGGCAAAGGGATTAGCGATAAAGAGCTCGTCGCTGTAGAAATCGAACTGGCGCCGGGCCAACGCCGCGCGCTCGGGATCGATCTGGCGTCCCGCGGCCCAGCGTTCCAGCAGCAACGGCGAAAGGAACGCGCGCGTACTTTTTTCATGATGCGAGGTCGTGATGAGGTAGCCCTTGAGCGTATCGTAGGTTGGCTTGTATTCGTCATTGGGGCCAGGTTTCGCCGGCAGTTTTCTGAGCCACTCAAGCAGCGCCAGTTGGGTGGATCCGAAGAGCAGCTGGCGGAAGCGGCTGAAGTAGAGCCGGCGCGTGGGTGGATAAACGTCATGGCCGATGTAGAGGCCCCAGCGCAGGCTCCAGGGAGGGCCCTGGCGTTCGTAGTTGGACAAAAGCTCGACACTTTGGCGCAGAGTTTCCAGCCTTTCAAGCGAGTCGAGCGAAGGCAAGTTCTCGGAAGCGCCGCCGGCTTCAGACGGCCCGATGCCGCGCACGGCGTCTGAGACTCGGCTTTCGAGGGTACGATTGCGGAAAAACGAGACGGTCAGGCCCAAGGACCAGAGGAGGAGCAGGCCGGCGGCGGCGCCTACCAGGATGCGGCGGGCTAGAACGGTGCGAATACTTTCGCCGCTCGCTCCCAAAGCGGCGCGATCGCGCAGGAGCACATCGTTGAACAAATGGCCCAGAAAGAGCCACTGCGGAACGCGGCGCGTCTTGCCGCTGTCGGCCGGTTGGGGTAAAGGATTTTCTAATCCCGGCTGCGAAGTTCGGCCGAAAAAGCGGGTGGCCGGGTTGCGCTGCGTCTGGGCCTGAGAAGTCCGCGCCAGAGGCGAAGCTTCATTGACCACGACGGGACGGACGCCGGAGAAGTAAAAGCCGCGCAAGAAAGGGTTGGCGCGGAGCTGGCTGGGACGGCCCAGTTCGACCAGGAAACGGACTACGGAAGTTCTCAGCTTGCGGAACTCGCGGGGAAATTCGTAGACCGGTGGAAGCTTGCTGGCATCGTTCTCGCGCCCGAGAAACGGCAGGCGTTTGGCGGCCAGCGCGTAGAACAAGCCATCGAACGCGCTGGTCAGCCGCCGCGATTCCTCCTCGGCGTAGACGCCGCCCTGCTCGCGATCGCTGCGCAGCGGAAGCGTCACTCCCAACACTTGCGTCACTTCGCCGGCGGTTAAATTGCCGACGAAATCGGTGAAGAAAGCCAGCCGGTCGAGCTTACTGAAGAGCACGTAGACCGGCAAGCGGATGCCGAAGGCCTGGGAGATCTCGCCGGCGCGGGTGCGCAGATTCCGCGCCGTTACGGTGAGGGAATCCTCTGCGTTGGGCCTCAGGAAAGATTCGCAGTCCACGCAGATGATGGCGGCCCGGGGGGCTTGGGCGCGCTTGTGGAAAAAGCGCCACTTGGGAGTTAAGCGCTTGATGAGGGTGACCGAGCGGTGAGCATCGCCCAGCAGCTTCCCGCCCATTTCGACGAATATCGATTTCTGCGCCAGCCACAGATTTACGGCCTGCGTGGAGGTGATTACGTTGTCCTGGTACACCTGGCCGGACAGAAGATCGGGCTCTACGCCGGAGTGCACGAAGATACTGGTCTTGGCCGATCCGGTTTCACCGAGCAGGAAGAAAACCGGGAGCTGGACGAGTTTGGCTTCCTTGCCGAGCGCCGATTGGGCCAGGCGTGTCTGGGCGTCGCGGATGTAGACTTCGACTTCCTTTTCGGCCGAGGCAGCGGCGGATTGTCCCGGCGTCGCGGCCTCAGTCTTACGAGCTTGCCGGCGCTGGCGCCAGGTGTAGAACAGACCGAAGACCGCGAAAATCAGGCCCATGGCCAGCATGCGCACGATCATGTCGGCCGTCGGTGAGAGATGGAGCAGGGAAGTAACGAACCAGGAGATACCGATGAAAATCATCATCGATACCGCGGCGATGACGTAGAAGCCGATCCCGCCAGGCATACCCGCTAACGCTGCCCCCGTATGGAGAGGAGTTCGAGGGCGCTTACATCCGAGCCCAGCGAGATGCGATACACCGAGTACAGTCCGATGGTCAGGGCGGCGCAGGCGGCGGCTCCGATGAAGATGCGCCGCAGCCAGACGTCGGCGCGCACCGGTGCAATTTCCTCGCGCACTCTCCAATTAGGCGACAAGTCGACGCTGCTTTGGCGAATGCGTTTTATCTTGTCGTCGGTGTGTCCCATGAGGGCGCGCAGGTCGCCGCGGGAGGTGATGCTGTAGCGTCCGAGATATCCGAGCAGCAGGCAGAGATAGTAGACTTCGAGCAGATCCGCTAACTCGGGCGCATCGCGGCGTCCGAGCAGCTGCTCCAGGTTCTGGAAAAAGGTTTCGCCGGCGACGTGCTGGCCGAACAGTTCTTCCTGCAGGGGCTTGCGCACCCATTCATTGAAGACTGGCTTGCGCAGGTTGAGAATGGACTCGTCCAGGAAAGCGACTACCGCGAAGGTTGCCAGTTTAATATCGTTGTCGGCGTAAGCGCGCGCCTTGGCGTTTTGCTCGGCCAGGCGGATGGCCTGCAGCACCTGGGAGCGGAATAACTCCGCGTTATCGACTTCCTGGCGGTGACAGCGCAGGCGCTCGATGGCGGTGAGCAGCTCTTGAAACTGAAGCGCCAGATTTTCCGAGGAAGGTCCCTCTTGCATGCTTACGATTCCAGAATCACGGACAACTCGATCTCCGGATCGGGCAACTCGCCGGGGATGTACAGACCCAACTCGCGGGTCTTCACCATATGCTCCCAGCAGGGACCGGACTTGTCAATGGCGAAGTATTGATATTCGACGCGCGGCGACAAGGACGGAGGAGGAACCGAGATATGCGACAACTTGAGACCGGGGAGGGCGCGCTCTACCAGTTTGGGCAGGAAAGCCCGGGAGCAAATCTTCACCAGGCGCGGGACGCGCTCGATCAAGTCCGCTTCTCCGATCTTGCAGCGTACGCCGAAAATCCAGCGGGAGCGGTTGACGGTGCGCTCGTCCACGATCTGGCCTTCGTAGAAGTAGCGCGCGGCCTGAGAGACCGGGATTCGCACGCAGTTGCTGGGCACGATCAGTTCCAGATGGGTGCGGATGTGCCGGTCGAGCTCTTCGAAACACTTTTCCAGATGCAGGTGATCGTAAAGCGGGAGCGTGGTGGGATGCGAATCCAGGCTGAAGGTGCACAGCGCGCCGGCCAGCCGCGATAATTCGACGAACAGCTCCTCGGGATGCGCACGTTTGGAGACGCACAGGTGGCGCAAGGGCGCGAGACTGGAGTTGATGCAATGCAGAAACCAGGCGTTGGCGATGCCCTCAGCCGAGAAACCGGATACGGGCGTGCTGCCGAGGTCCTTGGGTTTTGCAACGGTGCGGCATTTTTCTTCCAGCACCTCGATCAGGCGGCGGAGCAACACCATCAAAGGAGGCGCGGCGCTGATTTGCAGGGCGGGCGGAATGAATTTCTCGTCGTATATGAACTGGCCGGTCCCTTGCCGGCGCACGCGCGCGATGGCGAGCGTGGTCATTCCATCCATCGATTCGGTGGAAAGCAGAAATCGTATATTTTTCCGGCCGAGCCGGATCAGCTTCACGTCGCGGCCGGTATTCTCGTCGGGAAGCGGCTTCTCCTCGGCGATGTAACGGACCGCAAGGTTCTGCTCGACCTCGGACAGGGCGCAATTCAATCCGTCGGCGTGGCGCTCGGGAACCGCCAGGTACAGTCCCAGATTGTCGTCCATCGCTGGAAAGGCGTCCAAGATGTTGCGGGGCTCGGGGAGTTCGTCGAACTCCGGCATATGGAAACTGAGCCCATCCGGAAAAAGACCGCGCGCATGCACCAGAGCGACGGTGCCGTTTCGCAGCGCCTCGGCATCCAATTCATAGCCGCTAAAGCCGAACGGCTCGAAAAACAGATTGCTGGTGGAGTAGTGGACGGAGTCTTCGAAGTAACGATTCTGCGCCTGGAAGTGATGGGTCCCTAGGTACATTCCTTCCGACCACACCACCCTGGACAAATTCTTCATGAGACCGGTTCTTCAGGCTGTGTTGAACGGCCCATTGAACTTCCGTTTCCGGAATGGGATCATCATACCACAAGGCCCGATGAGCTTTTATCAGAAATACGACCTGGAGCGGCTAATCGCGGATGGCGACGCGAAGACGTTCCGGGCCAAAGAAAATGCCACTGGGCAGCAGGTGCTTTTGCATTTGTTCAATCCCGGCGGGGAGCCCATTCTGGCTGCCATCAAGGGGAAGCTGGGGGGCGCGCCAGGCAAGCCGGTGTGGCCGCTGCTGGAGATTGGCGACTTCGCGGGGAGCCCCTACGCGGTGACCGACGTGATCGAGCCTTTTACGACGTTGCGGGATTGGGTAGCAACGGTAAGTGCGGCTCCCTTGCCGGGGTCTTCGATGGCGGCGGCTCGGCAGCCGGCGCCGGCGCCGGCGCGAGAACACGCGGTGATGCCGCCGCAGGAATCGGTGCGGCCGGCGACGCCACTGCGGGAACCTGGGGGACCTGGCGCGAGCTCCGGCGGCCGAGCCCAGCCCGCGCTTAATCTGGACGAGCAATTTGCGAAACGAGGCCAGGGGGCCGCAGCGCCCAAAATCGCCCGGGAGCCAGGCGAGTTCACCCGGTTGTTCGCAACTCCGGCAGAACAGCTCCCGATAAAGCCGGCCGTCCCGCAGGCGAAACAGCCTCCATCCGACACGTTTGATAATTTGTTCGGCGCTGGTGGCGATGCCGAGCCGCAAGCGGGACCAGGATCGCCGGTGGATTCTCCCGTCAAACAGGCTCCATCCGACACGTTTGAGAACTTGTTCGGTTTTAGCGGGGATGCCAGGCCGCAAGCGGCCCCCGGACCGCCCGCGGCTCCCGCGGCCAAGCAGCCTCAGACGGACACGTTTGAGAATTTGTTCGGCGCTGGCGGGGATGCCAGGCAGGCGGAACCAAGACCAGCGTCGCCTTCCTCGGCTAGGGCAGCCGATGCGCGCACGGGCGAGTTCACGCGGCTATTCGGCCGGAGCCCATTGGGCGAACAAATCAATATTGAGGAGGAACAGGCCCGGGCGGCCCGCGCGGTGCCGCCGGAGAACCGTCCGTTCCAGGCGCCCGGAGATTTCACGCGGATGTTCGGGCCGGAGCTGCAAACGCCTACGCCTCAACCAGTGCAGCCGGCGCACCGTCCAGTGTCCGATACGGCGTCGGGCATATTCGCTCCAATGAAGACGCCGTCCAAGCCCGCGGCGCCCCTGAGCGAGCAGCCCGCAGGAGCGGCAGGTCTGGCGAACGCAACACCAGGTGAGCCGAGCGAGTACACGCGAACCATTGCAATCGCGCGCGAGAGCGAGCAGCCAGCCGCCGCCAAGCCGCCCGAGCCGGTCCCGGTTCAGCCCACCGCCAAGCGCGGACTGGTTATCGGGCTCTCGATTGGCGCGGCGGTACTGGTGATCACCATCATCGTGGTCGTGATTTTCGCCGTACGCGGAAAATGAATTCTCAACCTTGGGCTTCGGGCAGCAGCACAATCAGCTCGGCCTGGGCGTTCTCGAAATCGCCGGGGATGTAGGCCGCAATATTGCGCGCGCGGCCGATCGCTTCCCATGCCAAACCAGCCTGATTCAGGCTGAAATATTGATGGTTGAGCTTGATCGGGATAGTGGTGGGCGGCGACATGATGTGCGTCAACTGCACGCCCGGCAGAGCTTGCCGGATCAAGTGCTCGATATGGCTGGCCGAGCAAACCTTGATCAGCTGCGGCACTTTCTGAATCAATTCGCCTTCGTTCATGTCGGCCTGGATAGCCAGAAACATCCGGGTATTTTCGAGGAAACGGTCCTCGAAGATAGCCGCGGCGTACACCGAGGGGCGGATCAGCTTGAGGGGGAGGGAAACGAAGTTGCTAGGGATTACGGTTTCCAGCAAGTGGCGCAGTTTCTCGTCTAACTCGGCGAAACAGGCGCCCAGCTTTTCGTGATCGTAAAGTGGCAGATCGCGCGGCTGCAGCTTCAGGGAAAAAGTAGTAAGCGTGGAGGCGAGCGCCAGCATGGTGGAGAACAGCTCTTCGGGATGGCCGTGCCTGGTTTCGAACAGATGGCGCACGATGGGGAAATACTGGTTGACGGTGTAGAGCAGCCAGAAATTGGCGATGTCGGCGGTGGTGAATTCAGCCAGGCTCTGATTTTTCTGGCGGCGCATGCCGGCCAGGATGCCGCTCTTGGCCGACAGAATTTCGATGAGACGGCGTGCGATGGAGGATATGAACTCGTTGGCCGAAAAATCTAGCAGGGGCGGGGCGAACCGCGGATCGAGCTGAAAGCTGTCGCCCATGCGCTCCACGCGCGCCACCGGCATGGTCACGCAGCCGCCTTTGGGCTCGCCTTCCACCAAAATGCGAAAATTCTTGCGCGCCAGCTGGACTGGTTTTTCCGAGCTGCCCGTGTTTTCGTCGCGGAATGAAAAGACCTCGGCTACATAGCGCGTGTCGATTCCGCGCTCCCGCATGGAGAGGTTGACGCCGCTGATGCGGTGATTCGGAATGGCCAGGTAGAGGTCGATGAAGTTTTGGTCCGGCTCGAAGTAACCGGCCAGAGGCTTGGCGGGCGGCGCTGGATCGGAGGTTGGAATATCGAACAACAGTCCGTCGGGAAAAATTCCCGACGCCTCGTGGATGGCAAACGATCCTCCGCCCAGAGCCTCGTGATTGATCTTAAGGCTGTGGAAGCCCCAGGGGCGGAATTGCAGCGCGTCGCTACGAAACTGCAGGATGCTTTCAATGAAACGGTCCTGGATCTGGAGGTGCTGCGGGCTGAGAAACGTTCCCTTGGACCAGACCACCGGCTGCAAGATGCGCATGAAGACACAACGTTACCACGCGCCGGGCAAGGCTTGCGAGGGATCGGCGATGGATTGAAACCGAACCAACTGGATGGCGTCGCTATGTTTGACCGAAGCCAGGGGCATGACGCCCTGATCGATGATGCGCGCGGCCAGCCGCTCGCTCATCCAGATTTCCGCCTGCGGAGTAGCATCGCCGGGGGCGTGGACATGAACGGGAATGCCGCTGATGCGATTGACGCGTCCCGCCCGGCGGCTTTGCGCGAGCAGGCAGGCGCCCGCGATGGCCGGGTTTCCCCACAAATAATCTGCATGCACCGGAGGCGAAGGCATCTCTTCAAACGCAAAGGATTCGATGGGCGCCGTGGTTTTTCCGTAGGGCAAGCGCAGCAAGAATCGCGGCGCAACCAGGCCGACCCAGGCCGCGTGGGCGGATTGTCGAAGCCCGAGCCAAGCGCGCGCGTCCTCGGCCGGAAGCGGCTGCTTCCAATCATCCGGATCGGGCGTGGCTTGGATGGATTGGCATCCGAACAGGCGCGTGTCGATGGCGGACAAGAATGGAGCGCCGGATTTGCGGGCGACGGACGCAAGGCGTGCGAGCGCCGAACAGTCATGCTGGTTGGGCGAAAACGTGTAAAGGCCTACCAGCAGCGACCAGGGATTCTCTCCGAGCTCGCGTTTGGCGAACAGGCCATCCAGCAGGTCGTCGTCCAGCTCATCGCGGCTGAGGTCGACCAAATGGATTTGGAGATCGACGCCAGTTTCGAGCTGCTGGAACAGAAAGAAAACGGAACGCCAGGCCGCTTCGAGGTCTTGAAAATCGGGATGATGCAGCAGCGTACGCATCTGCGCGGCGGCCACGGACTCGACGGTGGCCAGCATTTCCTGCCGGCGCGGGTCCGGCGCCGGTGTCGCGTGGCGAGCGCCGATGTCCCGGATGGCTTGGTCCAAGGCAGCTTCTTTGCCGGTAGGGACACGTTTAAACGCTGCCGCGGGCGCAGAGGAGCCGGCTGCAATTTGTTCGAGCAGACTTCCGGATGTTGCCGGCGGCTGCGGCTGGGGTGCGGGTTCACTGACGGCACTTTGCTCAGGTGCGGCAGCGGAAAAGTTCCTGGGATTGAGCAGTTCTTTTTTCGCCTCCCGAATCGCGTCGAACAGGGGCAAATTGGCATGCAACTGATCGGGATGAAAATCGTCCAGCTCGCGGAAGCGCAGGGAGGCAACGCCAGGGAAGTCCAGTGCGACGCCGAGCCGCTGCATCACGTCCTCGAAATTCTCAGGATCTATCTCGATCGGTTTGGGAACCTCGCGACGATTTCGATTGGCCCTTCCGCTGAAATCGCCGATCAGCGCGATGCGCAGGGGGGTGTCGCCTGGATCAGCCATAATTGTCCGATTGTACTCGACCTTGCGTTATACTGGGCGAGACTTAGCCCCGGTGTGGCTCGACCACTTAGGAGTCGATTATGGGACTGCATGTCCTTTCCGGTTGCGAACAGTGCACGGAACGCTTCAACTACAATCCACCTTGCACGCGCGACCTGAATGGTCGGTTTCGCATCGTTCTCAATCTGGCGAGTGCAATCGGTAACGGCATTGCGCCGGATTGCCCATTCGTAGCGAGCGCCAAGGAAATCATGGGATGGGTCAAGTCCAAGGAATCGTCCGCTCAGCTTCGCGCCCAGGATTGGGCCTCGCAAGCGATTCAGGAGATGCGCGGCTTGTTAGCCAGCAACCCCAACATATCGCATGCCTATCTGGGAATAGCTGAAGCCGTTCAAAGCAAGGAAGGAAATTTCTGCGTTTTCTACTCCGGCAAGTGTACAAGCAACCGTCAGGCCGTATTCATGCGGCCCATGACGAACATGGCCAATCATCTGCAGTGGTTCAACGCCAACGGGTTGCAGCTGCCGAAAGACAAGCGCAGCAAGCAGCAGGCTCAGCAGAACACGGTATCGGACAAGCGCAAGTCCACCTACTGGCCGCCGCCTCCATCCACGGCAACCGCCTCAGGAACGTTCGTGCACTGGGATCAGCTCCAAAATACGGTACACCAGCCTTCGAGGTCTCCGGATGATTTCATTAACTGGGCGGCGGTGGATCGCGGGTGGCAAAACGGCCGGGGGACGCTGGGCGGCGTATACGTGGCCGCCAGCGACAATCAAGTGAATGCCGTGGCCACGGGCTGCCACAACGTGGAAATCGCGCTTGGCAATGCGCTGTCGCGAGAGTACCTCCTGCCGGCATTAAAGAAAAAAATGCCGGCGCACTGGGTTCCGGTGGGGCTCGAAGTGGCTACCGGACTAGTTGTTCAGGTGGGCATTATGGCGGGCGCGGTGGTGATTGGGGCGGGCCTGGGGGCGATCGCCAGCTACTTTTTCGCTCCAGGAATTACAACCGGTGCATTCGCGGTGGCTGGCGGAACGATCGCATTGGCGTTCGCCAATTATTTGATGCAAGGCCTTTTTCTCAAGGACATTGGACAAGCCGTCAGCGAGCAAGGCAAGAAGCTCGAGGAAGGCATAGCGAAGGCCTGGCACGCTTTTGTGGAGGAGGCATCGCGCATTCTGGCGGATGTAATGGCCGCGCTCATCTTGGCCGTTCTGGTGGCGCTGTTAATGAAGCTGGCGCACCACGCGATTCACCTGGGACAGACTCGCTTGCGGAACTCGAAATTCGCGAAAGCCTGGTCGGAAGAAGAGATGGCCAAGCGTGAACAAGAATTCGCGAATAAGGAAATCGCGGCGGCCAAGGCTCATCCCAAGCTTCCGCAAGGGATTGCGCTGGACAGCACCGCGCGACGGTCGCTGCCTGAATTCGAACAAGGCATGCGGGGCATCCTACAGGAGGCGACCGCCGAGGAAACGTTGGCGGATCAGGCTGCCAAAGGCACTCCCGCCGAGAGCCAGCACCGCCTGAACGCCCTGCAAAAGTGGATTCAGGCCAACTGGATTTTTAATTGGCAGCGTTCGATGATCGGACACGCCAAATGCGTGGAAGCTATTGTGGCCTGGATCAGCGACAAGATATTACCCGGCATCCGCGACTTGGGCTGCGATCCGGCGCGCGTGACGAAATGGTTTGCGGAATTGAAGGTGCCCCTGGACCCGGAGGAAGCGAAGTTCTTGTGCGTAATCGCTCGTCGTGTTCAGTCCTACAAAGTTCCCTGGCACGATTATGTCGGAAAGGGAAATAAGGGGATGTGGAACATTATGCGGGGGATGAGCTTTCCGGGAGTTGTCGCGCCCGAGGAGTTTGTAAAAGCACTGGGGTCGATTCTCAGGCGTGCCCGTAAGCAACCTGTGGAGACGACCAACAGTCAATTTCAAGCTCTTCTGGAAAAGTTTCCAAAGATGAAAAAGTTCTACGAACAAGGCAATTTCGATGGACTTAACCGGGCCCTGGACGGCCGGCAGGCGATTATCAAACACAATGTCCAGCCTCACCATTGGGCAACCATTCCACTGCAATACCTGAAGATCTGGATTGAGCAGGGCGCCGACATCTTCCACTCCAAGATCATGGTGGAACGCGGTTATCAACAAAGGATTCTTGGAATCGATGAGGATGTCAAGTTTTACAAAGAAGATGGCTTCGATATCAAGGCGGTAGTCAAGCTGGCGCAATTCGCCTTGAGGCATTACTTGAACACGGGCGGCAATCCGATCTCGCGCGAGCAGTTCGCGAGAAGCTCTCTGTTGAGCGGGTACAAAGCATCGGACATTTGGGAATTCGCCCCCGCTCAGGCTTCCGCCGCCACCCCTACGCACTGATATCTACGAATTGGGCGGCTGTTAACGGACATCGAAGCAGTCGCGGTTCGCGCTTTCGATACAAACCGTCCCTGCATTAAGGCGGTTTGAAGACTACGACTCATTTCCTGTTCGGAACATATTCTCCCGTGCTTTGCGGGGAAGGAGTATTGGCGAAGGCTAAGGTTCTTTCCTTTCTGACGCCGGTCGGAGAGACTTCCGTCCAGGTGACATCGCGATAAGCGGGCCGTTTTCCATTCACGGGAATTTGATCTCGTACAATGACGAAAATGGACCAGCCGTCCTCCAGTTTTTGCGCCCACTCGGCCTCCAGTTTGTAATAGCTGGCGCCGCCATCGGTGCAGTAATACTCATCGCGCACAGCCTTAGGCGACCAGGTATTGATGTTGGGGTTCTGGAGTCCCAAATTCTCCGGGCAGTCCGGCCCTCCAAACCTGCGCGCGATCCTGTGGCCGGCATGCTCGCCGGTGCCTTCGGATATTTTTTTCAGTTCGGTTCGATCGAGTTTCTTTTTCAGCACCTGACTGGGCTTCTTAAGCAGGCCTGAAACTTCTTCGGTCACGAAGCGATCGTTCTTGACCCTTCGGAAGAGGTAACCAGTTTTTTCAAGTTCCTTTTCCTCGAGGACGATGCCATCCAGGATCCTGGCCATATTTGGTCGAGTGGCCCGCCGCCGGGCAACCATGGCGGCGTCTTCTTCGATGGCACTCTCCAGTTCCTTTCCTTTTGGACCTTTGAAGACGTGCCGCAGGATCATGGCGACCAGAATGGTTCCCAGAATGCCCGCGATGGCAACAGCGAGCAGCCGGCCGCCGCCATCCGGGTCGCCGTTCCGAGCCTTATCGAATCCGGTGCCGGCAACAGTGCCGAAATCCTTGTATGTCTGCATGTCCAGCATGAAGCCGACGGCATTCCCAATCCAATTGGCAATGAGGAATGCGATGGAAGCCCCGGCCTGCGCGCCGCCCGCGGTCCCGATAACCGGCACGACGCTGCCCACGGCGCCTCCGGCCATTGCGCCCAAGACAACCGCGCCAACAGTGGCTCCGGCGACGATGCTCAGACCGTGCAGCAACTCCATGCCGGCAGCGACAAACTGCCGCTCGGCAGCCCAGTAGTTCTGGGGACATTTCTTAGCCAGTTCTTGGGGCAGATATTGCGTCAATGCGAGAACAAAGGCACTCTCCACGTTTGCGCAACTATTGCGAAAGTCCTGGAACGTGAGACGTACGTTTCCCAAGTAGACTTCGCGGTAGTAGTTGCCTAACGTCCCACCCCGGTCGTGGGCGCGGCCCATAGCCTCGTAGAAGGCCGGCTCGTTGATATCGAGATAACGTACGAATTTGCCTGTTACTTTGGGGGCGGCTGGAGCTGCCGGCTTAGGCGGGGGATTGTTCAACGCGTAGCGGACATCGGTGATCTGGCGCTCCTGCTCGGCTGAGGCTGCGCGGTCCAGGCCCTGTGCCACGAACCAGTTTTGATGTTGTATCAGGCGCCCGCGTTCGTTCCACCACAGAAAGAAAAAAGGCCCACCGCCTTGAGACCTGAGCCCGTTGAAGACGGTCAGGCTGTTTCCGAATTTGTCCTTCACATTCTGCTGGAAAATGCCGACCGCGGACGGAGGCTTGCCGGCCGCCAAACCTTTGCCGAGTTCTTGCAACTCGCCCAGGGTCTTGGACTCCACTCTGCCGGCCGACTGAGGATGCGCCGCCAATTCGCGGATTTTCGGCCACTCAGCCCGCAGAGGGCACGTCAACCCCATTTTCTCGAGCGGGAACAACATGAGATTGTAGTTCATCATCCCGTTCGGATTAACACAGGGAGGTTTGAAATTGTTTCTATCGGAGCAGGACCGGCAAGCTTCGAATTGCGCATTGATGGGCGATGGCATTCTAAGTCCGTCCCCTGCGAATACTCGACTCCGAGCACCCCAATCAAATCGATGATGGCCCGCTAGCAGTCCCCTTTCGGACCCGGCAGAGTCAATTATAAGCCCGCGCCGCTCCGCCGATCGTAAAATCGTTCGAAGGCAGCCGCTGTGCCCGTGAGCTCGATCGCCTGGCTAGACTCATTCTGGTTCCAATAGAGCGAATCCGGGTGGAGTCTTCGTTCCAGCCGCGAACCGGTAGATTGACGTCGCGGGCGGGCTCCTTTGCCGATCTGTCGACTACCTTACATGAATCTCTTGACATGTCATATGAGGCTGCAACATAATGGATCGCGCATATCATATTGGAGGTACCACATGGCACGGGAAAGCGTCCATGCAAAGCTGGAACGAGTCCGCCCGCCTCGAGTTCACGTTACCTATAACGTTGAGATCGGGAATGCGATCGAGATTAAAGAGATCCCGTTCGTGATGGGTGTACTGGCGGATCTGAGCGGCATGCCTGAAGATCCCCTTCCTAAGATCAAAGACCGCAGATTTGTCGAGATCACGCCGGACAATTTCGATTCCGTGCTCGAAAGCATGAAACCGAGGGTGGCGTTTTCGGTCGAAAACAAGTTGAGCGACGATGCCAACGCGGGCAAGATCGGCATCAATCTCACATTCAAGAGCATCGAGGACTTCGAGCCCGAGCAGGTGGCGCGGCGGGTAGAACCGTTGCGCGAGCTACTGGATCTGCGCACGAAATTATCGGACCTGGTGGGAACGCTGCAAGGTAATGAAAAACTGGAGCGGCTCCTGCACGACGTGATTTCAAACTCCGACAAGCTGGAAAGAGTTCGCAAGGAGATTGCCTCGGCGGACAAGCCCAAGGATGGTGGCAGCAATGGCTAAGCGTCAAGAGTCAGAAAAATCGACGGCGTCCGCGGCGGCTGCGGCTCCCGCGGCAGCGCAGCCCAGCCTGCTCGATCAGATCGTGCAGGAGGGGCGAGTCGGGCGCGACGAGTCCGCCAAGGAGTGGGGCAAAGGACTGGTGAAAGAGTTTGTCCGGCAGGTGCTGGACGGCCAGATGACCGTCTCACCGGATCTCGAGGCGATGATCTTGCGGCGTATCGCGCACATCGACCATCTGCTTTCGCTCCAGCTCAACGAGATTCTGCATCATCCTCAGTTCCAGAAGCTCGAGTCCACTTGGCGAGGCATTCGCTATCTGCTGGAAAACAGCGAAACCGGCGTCAACCTCAAAATCAAGCTCTTTAACGCCACCAAGAAAGACATCCTGCGCGACTTGCAGCGCGTGCCGGAGTTCGACCAGAGCCAGATGTTCAAGAAGGTCTACGAACAGGAGTTCGGCGTTTTCGGCGGCGAACCGTTCGGCGCTCTGATCGGCGATTACGAATACGGCCGGGGACCGGAAGACATCGAGTTTCTGGAACGTATCTCGCAGGTGGCGGCCGCGGCGCATGCCCCGTTCCTTTCGGCGGCGTCATCTGAACTGCTGAACCTGGAAGGGTTCACGCAACTGGACGCTCCGCGCGATCTGGCCAAGGTGTTCGACACCACTGAATATGCGCGCTGGAAAGGGTTCCGAATGTCGGAGGATTCCCGCTACGTGTGCCTTACCTTGCCGCACGTGCTGCTCCGCGTACCCTATGGAAAAGACACCAAGCCTGTGGACGGTTTCCATTATGAGGAAGCCGTAACCGGCGACGATCACTCCAAATATCTGTGGGGGAATGCCGCCTATGCGCTGGGGGCGCGAATCACGAACGCTTTCGCGCGCTATGGCTGGTGCGCCGCCATCCGCGGCGTGGAAGGCGGAGGGTTGGTCGAGAGCCTGCCTTCACACGTCTTCAAGACCGAAGAAGGGGATGTCGCGCTGAAGTGCCCGACCGAAACCATCATCACCGACCGCCGCGAGAAAGAGCTGGCGGACTTGGGCTTTGCGCCACTGGTCCACTGCAAAGGCACCGACTATGCGGCTTTCTTCAGCGTCCAGACCTGCCAAAAACCTCGCCACTACAACACCGACGAAGCCAACGCAAATGCGCGCCTGTCGGCACAGCTGCCCTACATGATGGCGGTGTGCCGTTTCGCGCATTATCTAAAAGCAATGATGCGCGACAAGATCGGCAGTTTCACGTCGCGCAAGGATTGCGAAATTTTCCTCAACAACTGGATCGTGAACTATGTGACCGAAGACGATCTGGCGCCGCATTCCATTAAAGCCCAGTATCCGTTGAGGGAGGCGCGAATCGAAGTCATTGAAGACAAGGCCAAACCGGGGGTTTTCAAGGCGATCGCGTTTTTGAGGCCGCACTTCCAATTGGATGAGCTATCCGTATCCTTGCGGCTGGTGGCGGAATTGCCGAAGTCGGCCCGGTAGCGCCGGAGAGAAATTTAATGCGAAAGGGAAACATTTATGGCGGATGATCAAAGATTTTTCTTCCTCGACCTAACCAAGGTCGGTGTAAAAGGCGGCTGCACGAAGACGGGTCACATCGACTGGCTGGAGATCGATAACTGGAGTTTTGTCATGAATCAGCAGGCCGAGCCGAACTCCAAGGGCGGGCGGCCGCAGAACACGGCGTCTTCCGGCACCTTCTCATTCCAGATCAAATACAACGACCCGGCCTTGTTCGCGAATTGCGCCAGTGGAAACGTGTTGAACGGTGTCATTACCTTCGAGGCGCAGCGCACCGGTGTTTCCCAGTCCGGAGGGACTGGTACGGCGGGCAAAGAGACCGCTGTCACCTACTTCCAGCTGTGGTTCCGAAACGTCTGTATCCACGCCTGGGATCTGAGTGGCGATGCCGGGCAAAAAACCGAGAACGCCAGCTTTTCATTCGAATTCGCGCACATGACCTACTGGCCGCTCAAGACCACCGGTAACACGACCACGCTGGGTTCGCCCATCTCGAGGGCCTACGACACCAAGTCGCTGGAAGCGACCGCATCATAACAGGAGGATTCAACCATGGCAATGTTTTTGGATGTACAGAATCCGCCCATCGCGGGCGAAAGCACCAGCACCAATCCGAACTGGAACAACAAAATCGAAGTCGATAACATGAGTTTCGGCGTCCACGTTCCCACCTCGATGCAACGCGGTAAGGGCCTTATGGCGGCTGGTTCGAAAGTTGGATCGCTTTCGGTCACCAAAACGATGGACGCCAGCACACCCATCCTCTGGTATTATCTCGCCGCGGGGCTTCCGATCGATCAGATGACCATCCGGGTAAACAGCCCCGGCGCCAAGGGCGGTCCGCAAGGCGGGTTGTTTGAGTCGGAAACGAAGGAACTTCACAATGTGATCGTCTCCTCATACCAGACCAGCGGCAGCGCGGGAACGGGCGGATTGCCCACCGAGCAGTGGACGTTTGCGTTTACCCAGGTGAAGCTCACCACGCAAGCCGTCGATGCGCAGGGCAACAAACTGCCGCCCAAGAGCAAAGGATTTGACTTCGGCGGGGGCGCGCCGCTCTAATTCCGCCGGAATGACCGCTCGGCAGCATTACGAGGCCGGAAAACTCAACGAAGCCATCGAGGCTCTGGGCGGAGAGTTGCGTGAGTATCCAACCGATACGCAGCGCCGCACTTTCTTGTTCGAGCTGCTGTGCTTCGCGGGGAACTGGGAGCGGGCCGACAAGCAGCTCGACATTCTGGCCGGCGAGGACAAGGACCGGCGCTTGGGTGCGCTGCTTTACCGCGCGGCGATCAATGCGGAACGTACGCGCCAGGAAATGTTCCAAAGTGGGCTGCCCTCCAACGGAGATAATCCCGGACCGGTGCATGGAACGTTCAACGGCCAGGAGTTTCAGTCGCTCGAAGACGCGGACCCCCGGATCGGCCCGCGCTTGGAAGTTCTGGCCGGCGGCAACTATATGTGGATTCCGTTTGCACATATCGCCAAGATCGAAATGCAGCCGCCCAAGCGCCTGCGCGATCTGCTGTGGGCGCCGGCGACGGTGGAAACCGGTCCAGCCTTCGGGGGATCTCCGCTCGGCGAGGTGTTGCTCCCGGTACTGGCGCCGGCGTCCCACTCCCATTCCGATGACACGGTCCGGCTGGGACGCGTGACTGTCTGGGAGTCCGATATTCCATATGGCCAAAAGCTGCTAGCGGTCGATGACGAAGAAATTCCCCTGCTCGAGCTGCGGAGACTGGAGATTGCTCAGCCTGAGGGGCAATGACCCGCAATGCCGATCGACATCGAAGCCCTGCTGCAGCCGATTTCGGCCGAAGCGCCCAGTGGCGCTGACATCCGCTATCATCCTTTAACCGATCAAATCCGCGAAGCCCGCCGGCAGGAAGATGGCGTCGCACAAGGCGTATGGAAACGCGACGTGAAGACGGCGGAGTATCCTCGGGTCGTAAAACTCGCCCGCGAAGCCCTCACCAAGAACACCAAAGACTTGCAGATCGGGGCCTGGCTCGCTGAGGCGCTGTTGCACCAGGAGGGATTTCAAGGTTTGGGGCAGGGGCTGGAATTGCTGCAGCGCTTGCTCGAAAATTTCTGGGACACGGTTCATCCCGGGATGGACGAAGACGGCGATCTGGAGATGCGCGCCACTCCGCTGCGCTGGACGGCGACGCAACTGGAGCCGGCAATTCGGTCGGCGCCGCTCACCAGCGCGGGCCACAACTGGTATCAATACAAAGAAACGCGCACCATCCCCAGCGAAGAGGATGCGCGCATGGATCCGGCCAAGTTGCAGCGGCGCCAGGAGGCTCTGGATGAAGGCGCGCTGGCTCCCGAGGATTTTGAAAAAGGCTTCGAGACAACTTCCGTAGAGTTCAGCCAGAAAATCCACGATGATCTGGGAACGCTGCTGGAACGGGTGGGGCAGCTTTCAACTTTGTGCGACGAGAAATTCGGCGAGGCCTCGCCGGATTTTGGCCCGCTTCGCAACACGCTGGAAGAGGTGCAGGTGACGGCGCGAATGCTGCTGGCCAAGAAGGGCGGTGGCCAGCAACAGCCCGTGCAAGAGGAGCTCGATGAACAGGCGGCCCTCGAGCCCACTAGTGATTTCGGGCACGTGGGCGAGCCTACCGCAGCCGCACAAAAACCGCGCCGCCGCGCCGCCGGCGGAATGGATCCCGCCGACGGGGACGATGCCGCCGAGCGCCTGCTCGCCGTCGCGCGATTTCTTCGCAAGGAAAATCCGCAAGGCGCAGCGGCATACCTGATTCCACGCGCGCTTCGCTGGGGCGAACTGCGAACGGCCGGCGCCTATCCGGATCCCATGTTTCTGGTGGCCCCGCCCAGCCAGGTCCGCATGGACCTGAAGCGCCTGGCGCTGGAAGGATCCTGGGAGCAGCTTCGCGAGGTGGCCGAAGAAGCTGCCGGCCAACCCTGGAGCCGCGCCTGGCTGGACTTGCAGCGCTATGCCGTAAACGCCTGCCGCTACACCGGCGCCGATGTCGCTGCCCTGGCCATCATTGCTGAATTGAAAGCTCTGCTGGCCGATTTTCCGGAGCTGCCGAACTGGACCTTGGCCGACGACACGCCCTCCGCCAATGCGGAAACGCAACAATGGCTGAAAGACGAGAATATTGTCGCGCAGCCGCAAGCCGAGGCGTCTCGGGCGGAGATGGACTGGGCTCCGCCGCCTTCTGTAAACGGCGATAACGGGGAAGCCGGCGCTAATGGCCAACCCGCGGCACCCGATCCCTACGACCTGGCCATGGAAGCGGCGCGCTCCGGACGCCTGGACGAAGCCATGCACATCCTTTCCGAAGAGGTGGCGCAGGCGCAATCCGGACGCACCCGCTTTCTGCGCCGCGTGCAATTGGCGCAGCTGTGCCTGGCGTGCGGCAACGACGAGATCGGACGGCCGATTCTGGAGCAATTGGCCGAAGAAATCGAGCTGCGCAATCTGGAAGCCTGGGAAAACCTAGACGTGATCGCTCAACCCCTGGCGCTGCTCTACCGGAGCATGGGCAACTCCGAGGAGACCGAGTTGGACAGGCGTAAGCTGTATGCGCGTATCTGCCGGCTGGACCCGGCGCGCGCCTTGAGCCTGCACCGATAAACAAAAGCCGTGGCACGAAAATCAACACAACGAAGCATGCTGCCATCGGTGCTGGACCGGCTGATCGACCGCGAACCCACCAACCGCAGCGAGCCCACCAGCTGGCGGACTCAATCGATGAAGGAACTGAAGGATTCAGTTCGCCGGGATCTGGAATGGCTGCTGAACAGCCGCCGCTCGCCGATTGAGCCGCCTGATTCAGCTAAGGAGCTGTGGCAATCGGTCTATTGTTACGGCCTGCCCGACACCACCGGCCTGGCGTTACGTGCGAACGATGATCGCAAGCGTCTGGCCACGGTGGTTGAGCTGGCGATCGCCGCATTCGAGCCGCGCTTGCTGAATGTCAAAGTGACGGTGCCGGCCACGGCTCCCACCCATCGCGTGGTTCATTTTCAAATCGAAGCGCTGCTGCGCGTCGAACCCGCTCCCGAGCGCGTATATTTCGACACCAAGCTGGAAATATCCAGCGGCGAATACCAGGTGGAGGGAGAAGCGCGTGCGCGATGAGCTGCTAGGCTACTACGAGCGCGAGCTGAGCTATGTGCGGCAGATGGGAGCGCAGTTCGCCGCGCGTTATCCGAAGGTAGCCGCGCGCTTGCAACTGGAAGCCAACCGCTGCGAGGATCCGCATGTCGAGCGCATCATCGAGGCCGTGGCGCTGCTGGCCGCGCGGATTCATCTGCGCCTGGACGACGATTTCCCCGAAATCACGCAAGCGCTGCTGAATGTCGTTTATCCGCACTACACGCGCCCCATTCCATCCATGTCGGTGGCTGAGTTCCAGCTGCGCGAGGACAAGCTGACCACTTCGCTCAAGATCCCACGCAATTCAATTCTTTATTCGCGTCCCGTGGAAGGTTTGCCGTGCAAATTCACGACTTGCTATGACACCGAAGCCTGGCCGATGCGGGTTTCGGAAGCCCAATGGACCACATTGGACCGTCTGGATCCGCCGCTGAAAGCCCCCGGCGCATTCGCCGCTTTGCGGCTGCGCCTGGAGTGTTGGCCGCGAGTAAAGTTTGGCGCGCTGCCTTTGAGCACCTTGCGCTTTTATCTGGATGGTGAGCCGGCCTTGGCCCACGCGCTGTACGAGCTGCTATGCAATAACACGCGGGCCATTGTGTTGCGCGATCCACGTCCGAAATTCCGGCAGCGCCCCGTGGAGCTGGTTCCGGACGCACTGCGCGCGGTGGGTTTCGCCGAAGACGAAGGCATGCTCCCCTATCCCAACCGTTCGCTCAGCGCGTACCGGCTGCTGCAGGAGTATTTCGCGTTTCCCGAGAAATTCTTCTTTCTGGATTTGCGCGGCCTGGATGCATTGCGCGCCGCGGGATTTCAGGACAGCGCTGAGATTGTATTCGTCATCGCGCCGTTTGAGCGCTCCGACCGCCAACAGTTTCTGGAATTGGGAGTGGGGCCGCGGAC
Source organism: Bryobacteraceae bacterium (assembly GCA_035501355.1). Taxonomy (GTDB): domain Bacteria; phylum Acidobacteriota; class Terriglobia; order Bryobacterales; family Bryobacteraceae; genus Palsa-89. Next base: position 25,857 of record DATJWJ010000101.1, read on the forward strand.
CTTCCGGCTGGGTTGCACGCCGATTGTGAATTTGTTTCCTCACACCGCCGAACCGATTCAGCTCACCCAGACCAAGTACGAATTTCCGGTAGTCCCCGATTACCGGCACAGCAAAGCCATGGAGGTTTTCTCCATCGACGAGGTCCAGTGCACCTACGAGAAAACCAGCGAAACGGTAAAGTTCGAGCCGTTTTATTCCTTCCGCCACTCCGCGCGCGAGCGGCAACCCTGCTTCTGGCACGCCACCCGCAGGGCCGGGACGCCGCCGAACGAGGGCTTGACGGAAATGTGGCTCTCGCTGGTGGATCTTTCCGGCCGGGCCGTCACGCGCGATCTCGATACGCTCTTGGTTCGGTGCACCTGCTCGAATGCGGATCTGCCATCGCGGCTTCCCTTCGGGGACACCAACGGGGATTTCGACCTGGAAGAAGAATCGGCGGTCGAAAAAATCGTTGCCACGCGCGCACCCACGCCCAGCCTGCGGCCCGCGGTTGGCCGGGATGGGCTGTGGAGGCTGATTTCGCACTTGTCTCTCAATTATCTTTCGCTGGTGGAAGATGGTCGCGAGGCGCTGCAAGAGATCCTGCGGCTGTATCAAGGGCACGCGCTTTTTGTGGAACAGCAGGCGGACGGGATCATGGGCGTAAAGAGCGACCGGAAATTCGCGCGCGTAATAGGCGATCATGGCATCTCCTATGTCCGCGGCATGAAAGTCGATCTCGAATTGGACGAAACGAAATTCGTCGGTGGGGGCGTGTATCTGTTCTCGAGCGTGCTGGAGCATTTTCTGGCTCAATACGTCTCGATCAACAGCTTCAGTCAACTGGCGGTGAAAACTTTGCAAAGAAAGGAAGTACTTCGAGAATGGCCGCCCAAGGCGGGGAACCGGATCTTGCTCTAGAAAAGCCGCCACTGCCCGAACTGCTCCAGCAGGGCGCCACGGACTTTTCATTTTTTCAGGCCGTGCGGTTGCTCCAACGCGCCGCGGGCCTGCGCGAGCCGATCGGTTCGTTTCTCAACCCCGACCGCGAACCGGTGCGATTCGCCGCACATCTGTCCCTGGCCTTCCCGGTGGCGGAAATCGAATCGCTCGAGGAGCAGACCGATCCGCGGTCGAATGAGGACCAACCGCCTAAGATGACGGTGAATTTCTTCGGCCTGCATGGCCCCTCCGGCGTGCTTCCGACGCGCTTCACGGAGATGATGATCGAGCGCTCGCTCTCGCGCGACCGCACACTCCGCGATTTCCTGGACCTTTTCAACCACCGGTTGGTTTCGCTGTTATATCGCGCTTGGGAGAAATACCGCTTTCCGGTAGCGTATGAGCGCAGCCGCGACGACGCCTTCACCGGCTACATGCTGGACTTGATCGGCTTGGGCACCACGGGACTTCGGAACCGCCAGGCTGTCCCGGACGAGGTATTGATTGGCTATGAGGGACTGCTGGCGCAATTTCCGCGCTCCGCCATGGCATTTCGTCTGATGCTGGCGCACTATTTCGAAGTGCCGGTCGAGGTGGAACCGTTCGCCGGCACCTGGCGGCCGCTGGATGCGGGATCGCGCACTTGTTTGGGCGGAGGACTCTCGCGTTCCGAGCAGCTGGGCATTGGCATCGTGCTGGGCGACGAAATCTGGGATCAGCAGTCCGTGGTGCGAGTGAGGCTCGGCCCGATGCCGCTGGAGCGCTACAACAGTTTTCTGCCGGATGGCGACGCGCACGAGCCGCTGAAAGCCCTGTCGCGATTTTTCTGCGGAGACGACATCGACGTGGAGGCGCAGCTCATCTTGAAGCGCGAAGAAGCTCCGCGCGCCGGCTTGGATGTGGACGATGTTCCGGCGCCGCGGCTGGGATGGGTTTCCTGGATGTTCTCGCGCTCGCTCGATCGCGACCCGGACGAGACCATCCTGCGCCTGTGGGAAATGTAGGAGAAATATGAACGCCAGCTTGAAATCGATAATCGGGAAACTGAATCACAGCACTCGCAACGCCCTGGAGGCGGCCGCCGGGCTGTGCGTCTCGCGCACGCACTATGACGTCGAGGTGGAGCATTACTTGACCAAGCTGAGCGATTCGCCGGACGGCGACTTCGAGCGCATCGCGCGGCGCTTCGGGATCGACCGCGCCCGCCTAGCGGACGACCTGACGCGCAGCCTGGACCATCTCAAGACCGGAAATGCCCGCACTCCGTCGTTCAGCCCGACGCTGGTGAAAATGCTTTCCGAAGCCTGGAGTTTCGGCTCGCTCGAGTATGGCCTGGAGGAAATTCGCAGTGGCGCGACCATCCTGGTGCTAGCCGCCGACCCCGAATTGTCCCGCATGATGCGCGACATCAGCGGGGAATGGCAGAAAATCGATCCGCACAGTCTGCAAGCCGAATTTTCCGGCATCGTCGCCGGATCTCCCGAGGACACCGAGACAGCGGCCGGCGCCCATGCAGCGGCACCGCGCGCCGGAGGAAAAACGCCCAACCTGGATCAATTCACGATCGACGTGACACAGAACGCCCGCGCCGGGAAAATTGACCCCGTGTTGGGCCGGGAGCGCGAGATTCGCCAGGTGGTCGACATTCTCATGCGGCGCCGCCAGAACAATCCGATTCTCACCGGGGAGGCGGGCGTCGGAAAGACCGCCGTGGTGGAAGGATTCGCGCTCCGCATCGTGCAAGGCGACGTGCCCCCGCCGCTCAAGAACGTCGCGGTTCGAAGTCTCGATCTGGCTTTGCTGCAGGCCGGCGCAGGCGTAAAGGGCGAGTTTGAAAACCGGCTGAAGGGGCTGATCGAGGAGGTGAAAAATTCTCCAACGCCGATCATTCTGTTCATCGACGAAGCGCACACCATGATCGGCGCGGGCGGCGCGGAAGGGCAGGGCGATGCGGCCAATCTCTTGAAGCCCGCCTTGGCTCGCGGGGAGCTGCGGACCATCGCGGCCACCACCTGGTCGGAGTACAAGAAATATTTCGAGAAGGACGCCGCCTTAGCGCGGCGCTTTCAGGTTGTAAAGGTGGATGAACCGGAGGAGCTGCGCTGCATGGTGATGCTGCGCGGTGTGGTTCCGGCGCTCGAAAAACACCACGGCGTCAGGATTCTCGAGGAAGCGGTTCAGGCGGCCGTGCGCTTTTCGCATCGCTACATGGTTGGCCGGCAGCTGCCCGATAAGGCGGTGAGCGTTCTGGACACGGCCTGCGCGCGGCTGGCCCTGGGCCATCACACCACGCCCCCTCCCATCGAGGAGGCCATGCGGCAGCTCGACGACCTGCTGGTGCAGGAGCGTATTCTTGGACGGGAAGCCGCGGTGGGGGCAGATCACCGCGAACGGCTGCAGCAGATCGAACAGGAGAAATCCCAGATTGAAGCGCGCCTGACAATGTTGCAGGAACATTTCCAGAAGGAGCGCAGCATGGTGGCGCGCATCCGCGAACTCAGGTCGCACCTAGAAGGCGAGAGCGCGCTGGCTACCAGCGCGGCAACGGAAACACTGCCGGAAGACACGCGCGCGGCGGCCCGCGCCGAAATCAATTCCCTCACCGGCGAGCTCGAAAAACTGCAAGGCGATCAGCCGCTCATGCGCGTCTGCGTGGACGCGCAAACGGTGGGCGAAGTGATCTCGGCCTGGACCGGAATCCCTCTGGGCAAAATGGTTAAGGATGAAGTGGCGACGGTGCTTGAACTGGAGCAGCACCTGGGCCGCAGAGTGATCGGACAGGGCCACGCGCTGGCGGCGATCAGCGAACGCATCCGCACCTCGCGCGCCAGCCTGGACGATCCCAACCGTCCGGTGGGTGTATTTCTCCTGGTTGGCCCCAGCGGCGTCGGAAAAACGGAAACCGCTCTGGCCCTGTCGGATTTGTTGTACGGAGGCGAGCGCAACCTGATTACCATCAACATGTCCGAATTTCAGGAGTCTCACACCGTCTCGACTCTTAAGGGTTCGCCTCCCGGTTACGTCGGATACGGGGAAGGCGGCGTGCTGACGGAAGCGGTTCGCCGGCGTCCGTACGCGGTAGTGCTGCTGGACGAAGTGGAGAAGGCGCATCCCGATGTGCTCGAGTTGTTCTATCAGGTCTTCGATAAGGGCATCATGGAGGACGGGGAAGGCCGCGAAATCGATTTCAAGAACACCATCATCATTCTGACCAGCAACGCCGCCACCGACACTATCATGAAACTCACGGCGGATGCGGAAACCAGCCCGTCCTCCGACGCGCTCGCCAGAGCGCTCAAGCCGGAGCTGAATAAGATTTTCAAGCCGGCTTTTCTCGGCCGCCTGGTTATCGTTCCCTACTTCCCCATCCGCGATGCGGCGCTGCAGCAAATCATCTCGCTGAAGCTTGCCAAGATCCAGCGGCGGATCGAGGAAAATCATAAGATCAAGCTGACCTGGGACGCGAGCCTTCTCAGCGAAGTCGCCAGCCGCTGTACGGAAGTGGAAAGCGGGGCGCGCAACGTGGACAACATTCTCACCAATACGCTGCTGCCGGACTTGTCGCGCCAGTTGTTGAGCGGTATCGCGGAAGGCGCCATCCCCGCGGCAATTCACGTGGGAATCGGAGAAAGCGGCAAGTTCGTTTATTCCTGATGTATGCAGATCACGCTCAGCCAGAAGCTTCGCCTGTTCCACTTCGATAGCCCTCTGGGCGAAGACAAACTCCTGGTCAACAAATTTTCCGGCGCCGAAAAAATATCGGAGTTGTTCAAGTTCGACCTGGAGCTGGTCTCAACAGATTTCTCCATTCAAACGGAGCAGATGCTCGGCCAGAATGTCACGGTCGGCATACGCCACATCGACGGCGAAAATTTTCGTTATTTTAACGGGCACATCAGTAAATTCGCTCCCATCCGTCACGATGGACGCCTAGCCTACTATCAGGCCGAAATGGTGCCGTGGCTCTGGTTTTTGTCCCTGACCCAGGGCTGCCACATCTATCAGGAAAAGACCCTGGTGGAAGTGATAACCGATACGTTCAATCACTATGGCTATAAGGATTTCAACTTCAACGTTACGGATCGGCATAAGCCTTGGGAAAACTGCTGCCAGTATCAGGAGTCCGCATTCGAGTTCGTATCGCGGCTGTTGGAAATCGAGGGCATGTACTACTTTTTCAAACACGAACAGGGCAAGCACACGATGATGATCGTGGATCACATGTCCTCGCATACGCCCTGCCCTTTTCAATCCGCTTTTTCCTACGAGCATGAGACCGGACAAGGCGCTCTGCGCAACGAAGACACGATTCTTAGCTCCAACATGCGCAAGATTGTGAAGCCCAACAAGTATGCGCACAAAGATTACAATTTCAAGATTCCGCAAAACCCGCTCGAGATTACGAAAAAGGTGCAGCGCGATACCGGCGTTGACCGCGAACTGGAAGTCTATGATTATCCCGGCGAGTACGAGTTGCCGGGCGACGTAACAGATTGGGGCGACCTGCGGATGGAAGAGCAGGAGACGGATCACACCATCGCGGAAGGCACCGGAACCGGGCGCTCCATGGTGCCCGGCTACCGATTCCAACTCAAACAGCACGACCGGCCCGAGCAAAATATCGATTACCTGCTGGTAAGCGTGACGCACAAAGGCCAGGAGGGCTCCTTCGGCGCCGGCATGGACGACCAGGATGCGGATTACACCAACTCCTATGTCGCTCAACCGTCGTCGGTGCAATTCCGGCCCACCATGAAGACCGACGAGCCCAAAATCGCGTCCACTCAAACGGCCTTTGTGGTGGGGCCGCCCGGCGAGGAAATCTACACCGACGAATGGGGACGCGTGCGCGTCAAATTCCATTGGGATCGCCGAAAAGGGGACGAGAACGGAAACAGCTCCTGCTGGATCCGCGTCATGCAGCCCTGGGGTGGACCCAGATATGGACACATCTGGATTCCGCGCGTGGGAATGGAAGTCATCGTCACCTTCCTCGAGGGCGATCCGGACCGTCCCCTGATTACCGGCTGCGTTTATCACCAAAACAACCGCCCGCCCTATCCGCTTCCGGCCAACAAAGAGTGGAGTGGAGTAAAAACGCGCAGCACCAAAGGCGGCACGCAGGATAACTACAACGAAATCCGTCTGGTCGACAGCATGGGCCAGGAGCTATTCCGAATGCAGGCCGAACGCGATCTGCACATATTCGTTAAGAACGATCGTAGCGAATACATATTGAACGATCGGTTCCTGGATGTCGGCAATGATAAGCACGAGCGCATCGAGAACAACAAATATACCGATGTATCAGGCGATTTTCAGGAAAACATCGACGGCAAGGTCAAAGTTCAGATCGGCGACGATGCGACCCTGGCGATTTCCGGCGATCAGACCGAAGAGGTGGAGGGCGATAAGAACATCACCGTGGATGGCGATTTCGCCGAGGATATTCAGGGTGACACCTCCATTCACAACGAGGGCGATCTCGATCAACAGGTGGATGGCGATGGAAGAATCACTGTAACCGGCGATCTGCACATCAAAAGCAGCGGGAAGTTGATCCTGGAGGCCGATGGCGGGCTGACCGTGAAGTGCGGTGACGCATTCTTCGACATTAACGACGGCATCATTACCATCCAGGGCAAGAAGATCTTGCTGAACTGCGGCGGTTCCGCCGATGACGCCGATGCGGCAGACCCCGACGATCCCGACACGCCGGAAGATTTCGACAATCCCGACGATCCGCGATTCCAGTCGCCGGCCGGCGACTTCCCTCTACCGGACAAAGAGACGCCGGAACCGGACGCTTCCACCGACAATGGCGCTGCCCTGTCTTCCTCGCTGGGAGCAGACGGCGGGTCTTCGGATCCTTTCTCCGGCGGCTCCAATCCCTACGCGGACGCCGAATCGTTGACAGGAACCTTTGATCCCGACGCCAGCACAACGGGGTCGTCGGACCCCTTGGCCGGCAATCCGTGGGTGGCGCAAGCGCAGGGCATCCTGGGACAGGTGCTCAGCCAAGCCGAAGGCGTCCTGGGACAGGCCGCTTCCATGGTGGAACAGGCCGTGACGGGCGAAGCGCCACCAGCGTCCAGTTCGGATCCATCCACCACACCTTCTTCGGGGGCAGATGAGTCCCAAGTCAGCGGAACGCCTGATGAGAATCCTGATGCATCCGGCGGCGATCAGGGCGTCGCGTGACGCTACTTCATTACCGCCTCAGACGCAAACACGTCACGCCTTGCTGTTTCTTCGCTCCGTAGCCGCGCACAGGACCGAAGAAATCAGCCAGCTCTTTGTCATTGCAGCTTTCAAGAAATGATGGCAGCACGCTCGGGTCATAGAAACGGAAGAGGTACCTCTTCCTCTGCGGGCCTTGCACTGTAAGGAATCGCCGAAAGTGTGTCCGCAGACTCTCGATCGGCCCCTCCGCATAAACGAAGATTCCCCAAGGAGCGGCCCAGAGATCGCTGACGATCCAGTCGAAGATTTCCGGGTCGACGTGCATGAGGTAGGGTGCCACGGTGGAATATTGTTCTACCGCTTCGCCACGGTACAGCGAGACTGCCTTCGCCGGACCCGCCTGATCCACTTTCTTGGGCACGGATGGCTCATCGCAGGAGTCGACCACGGCATAAAGCTGGCCGGTCCCGCAGATTTGCCTCCACTCGTCCTGGCTGGTGTCGTCGATCTGGAGTCTCGGGTTGGCCACGCCTCAATTGCCGCTGCAGATTTCAACCAAGGCTTTTCCGGTCTGCTTGGCCTGACTGAGACCGATCTCGGTGCCGTCGCCGACGAACACATCCGGGCTGGCCTGGATCATGTAGCCCGGGCCGCCGCAATGCTCGTCCAGGTCGAACAAGCGATGGGCCTGAAGATTATTGATTAGAACCGACGGGCTGCCCTTGACCGCCACCCAGGTATTGGGACCGCAGCATTTTGCATGGATTCCCGTATCCGTCACCCGCAGAGCGTTTTGGTTATTCACGAAAACGTCGGGCGAGCCGGTCTGCGCCGGCCCTTGGCAGGCATGCGGGCAACAGGATTTTCCGTGCGTATCTTCGGGAACAAAGGAGTTGTCCCCAAGCCTGGCTTGCGGCTGCATGACAAGCACAATTACAACACTCTTCTCCGGACTGTTGCAAGACGGCTCAAGCCCCGCCTCCGCAGTCCCCGTACGGTCAGTACCAGAGGGCCCCTACATGATTGGGTTCAGTGTATGCTAAACAATAATAAGCCCCTATTTATAAGGAACGGCGAGCTGGCAAGCGTCTCAAAGCTCGGGCTGGCAAGTTCCGGTGATGCGGCTCGCGGAGCGTTCCCGTATATGTTATTTAGGGGATCCTTGAGCGGAACTGCAGCCAGATGGCCATAAAGCGGACGAATCTTCAAGACCGCTATGAACTTCGCGAAGCCCTAGGGCACGGCGGCATGGGTGTGGTCTATCGAGCCTACGACACAACCATGAAGCGCGAGGTGGCCCTCAAGACCATTTTGGATATCGACAATCCCGCCACCGTCACACTGTTCTACAAGGAGTGGAGCATCCTGAGTACGATGGTCCACCCCAATGTCATAAACATCTACGACATCGGCGAGTTCGAAGAGGAAGGCATAAAGAAGCCTTTCTTTGTCATGCCCTTGCTGCCCGGCGTGACCCTGGACAGGTTAATCAAGGACGGCAGCCCGAGGCTGAGCGTCAAGGGACTTCTGGATCTGATGGAGCAGGCCTGCCGCGGTCTGCATGCCGCCCACGAACAGGGTCTGGTGCATCGGGACGTCAAGCCGAGCAACATCTTCGTCATGGATGATAACTCGGTGAAGATCATCGATTTCGGCATCGCGCGCCAAGCCGCCGCTACTTCCAACACCAGTCTCAAAGGTACGCTGTACTATCTCGCACCCGAGCAGCTCCAGATGAAGCCGCCGACGCCGCTGTCGGATCTCTACGCGCTGGCCGTGGTCACCTACGAAGCGCTTACCCGCCACCGGCCATTCACCGGGGGCAGCGATTCCGATGTCGTGGAGGCTATCCTGCACCACAGCCCGCCGCCCATCTCGGAACTGAATCCCGATGTCAGCTATGCCATCAGCCAGGTGGTCCACAAGGCTATGGCCAAGCAGCCCTGGCATCGTTTCTTCAACATGCGGGAGTTCGGCGATGCTTTGCAAAAGGCATTCCGCGGCGAGCCGCTGGAGTACTTCGACGTCAGCAAAATCAAGCCCCGCCTGGAACGCGCCGAGCAGAGCTTCTCGCAGGGAGACTACGACTTCGCATCCGAAATTCTTTCGGAGCTGGAAGCCGAAGGACAGCTCGATCAGCAGATCGGCCTGTTGCGCGGCCGCGTGGATCAGGCCGTCCGCCAGACGCGAATCCAGCAATTGCTGGAGAACGCCCGCCGTTTCTTCCAAGCCACTGAATATTCGCTAGCCTTGCGTAAGGTGCAAGAAGCCTTGGAGCTGGATCCCAACGATCCGGGCGCCGTGACAATGAAGGCGCAGATCGAGAAAGAACGCCGCGAAAAGAAAATCTCCGAGTGGATCACGTTAGCGCGCCAGCACCTGGACAATCAGGCGTTCCGCCAGGCTCGCGAGGCTTTGGACAACGTTCTGCAACTGAAGCCCAATGAGACCGATGCGCTGCGCCTGCTGGCCGAGGTCGGGCGCCGCGAGCAGGAAGTGGCCCGAATACGCGACGAAAAGGCGCGCTTGTATCAGGCCGCCATGCAAGCCTGGGAAAAAGGCGAGGTCAGCGCGGCCATGACCAAGCTGGAAGTGCTGATGGCCATGAATCGCGACCTGCCGGAATCGGACAGCGCGCGCAGCAGCTCCTATCAGAACTTCTATAACCAGGTCCATTCCGAGCACAACGCCATCAAGAATTCCTACGATGAAGCGCGTCGCAATTTGTCGGCCGACAACTTCGAAGCCGCTCTCGCCATTTGCAGGCAATGCTTGACCAAGTACCCCAATCACGCGCTCTTTCAAGCGCTCAAATTCGATGTGGAAGAACGCCGGCGGCAGAACTTGTCTACCGTGATCGCCGAGACCGACCGGCGGGTGGATGAAGAGCAGGATCTGGATAAGCGTGTCGGCATCCTGGAGGAAGCCGTCAAGCTCTATCCCGGCGAGCCGCACTTTGACCGAGCCATGAGCCTGGTCCGGGACAAGCGCGATCTGGTGAATTCCATCATCGCCAAAGCGCGCTATTTCGAGGAGCGCGGCCAGTACGTCGAAGCGCTCGACCAATGGCAAATCCTGAAGTCGATCCACGAAAAACAGCCGGGCCTGGCATTCGAAATCCAGCGCTTGATCAAGCGCCGTGATCAACAAGCGCTGCAGAGCTCCAGGACACGCTGGGTGGAGCAAACCGACAAGTACCTGGAAGGCGGAGATTACGATCGCGCGATGAAGACCGTGCAGAGCGCGCTGGTCGAGTTTCCCAATGAGCCGGAGTTGCTGGAGCTGGACAAGCTGGTTCGCAAGAGCCAGGAGCGTGCCAAGCAGGCGGTCGAACTTTTAGAGCACGCCCGCGAGGCCAGCGAAGCGGGGGCTACGAGGCAGAGCCTGGAGTTGTTACACGAGGCTCGCGAGTTTGATCCTCGAAACTCGGTGATTCGTACGGTCTTGGTGAATACCCTCCTGGTGCATGCCCGCAACTCGGTGGATTCCGATTGCGACGCTGCCGACGCCGCCGTGCAAGAGGTTTTGCAGTTAGTGCCGAATCACATGCAGGCTCAGAGCCTGGCCAGCCAGATCTCGGACAAAAAGCGCGAAGATTTCATCTCCTGGTGCCTAACGCAGGCACGCAGACTGCAGACCGATGGAGATATCACCGGGGCCCTGGCGCTGGCTGCCCAGGGGCTGGCCTCTTATCCGAATGATCCGCGCCTGCAGAAGCTGCAAGCTCTGCTGCAACGTGCGGAAGCCGAACGGCGTGCCTCCACCACTACGTTCGAAGGTCGGGAACTACCGAAGCAGTCTCCACCCGCCGCGCCGCCTTCGACTCCCGCCGGGACGCCGCCGCCCGAGGCTCCGGCCATCGTTCCACCATCTGAGATTTTTTCCGCCAGCGCGCTGCAGCAGAGCGTTCCGCCACCCGCTGCAGCGGTCCAGCCTGGCGATTCGTCCGCGTCCGGCGCCGCACCTACTCCTCCTGATGTGCCGCCCCGGCCTGCTGGGCCCTCACCCCGGCAAGCTGGGCCGCCACCCCGGCAAGCTGGGCCGCCACCCCGGCCACCTGGGCCGCCACCCCGGCAAGCTGGGCCGCCACCGGGGCCACCGGAAAAGACCAGCCCTCTGCCTCCGGCGCCGCCCCCGGGATTGCAATTGCCCTGGGGCCCGCGCTTGGATCATCGCCAAGTGGTTCTAACTATCGGCGGCGTGGCGGCAGCTGTTCTTCTAATCGCCGGCGGCTTGTTCTATAGCCGGTCCCAGAACAAACCCAAGGCCCCGCCTGCGCGCCCGGCCGCTCTGGTGAAATACAAGGTCAATGTTCGCGCTTCGCAGCCGGCGGCCGATTTGATCGTTAACGGCCAGGCGTGTGGCCGATCCACTTGCGACCTGGATCTCGCTCCGGGCGATTATGTCGCCGAAGCCCACTTACCCGGTTATGAACCGGCCACCGCCAACTTTTCGGTGACTAGCGGCCAGAGCAGCCCGCTCGGCGTCAATCTGATTCTCCGCCAGACCCCGCCGCTGATGACGATCTCCACCGATTTAGCATCGGGAAAAGTACTGCTCGACCAAGCCCCAGCGGGCCAGATTCAGGGCGGTGAATTGGATATCGCCAGTCTGGCGCCGGGCCACCACACTTTATCGCTGGAAGGCGGTGCATTCCGCGCTGCAGTTCCTTTCGACCTTGCCGAGGGCGCCTTGCCAAAACTGACTGGACCAATCCAAACGCAAGGGATGCGCGGCTTGGTAGTGATCCACTCCGGCCGGGAGGCTAAAGTTTACGGAAGCGAGCCAGGCGCACAGGTGAACTTGGACGGGAAGCCCGTCGGATCCTTGACCGCGGACGGCCTCGAGATACCAGACCTCGCCGCCGGCTCGCATGAGCTGGTGGTGCAATCGCCGGCCAAGGAAACCAGCAAGGTGATCTTCGACTCCGGCTCCTCCACGTCGATATTCGCCTCCCTGCTGACCAATCAAAATCTAGCTGTGCTGAATATTTCGTCCAGCGACGACGGCGTGGACATTTATATCAACGGCGAAAAATACCGCCGGCAGACCAAGAACGGCGCCCTCCGCATCTATCTCCCCCCCAAATCCTACAGCGTGCACGCGCAGAGAGATGGTTTCGCCGCTTCGCCCGACCAGACGGTCGAACTGCGTCCCGGTCAGGAAGCGAAAATCGATGTCCGGCTCATGCCGCTCAAGGCTGCGTTGTCAATTCACCACGGCGTTCCAGGTTCCGATGTTTCTCTGGATGGAACATCCATTGGTGTCATTGGATCGAACGGCGAATTCTCCATGCCCAACCTCATGCCCGGGCGGCACTCCGTTTCTATACGGCACGATCGTTACAAGGCCATTCAATCCGATCAGGTATTCATCGTCGGCAAGCCGGTGGAGTTGGAAGGAGCGCTGCAGAGCGCTTTCGGCACGCTGAGGATTGAATTGAATCCGGGCAATGTGGATGCCCACCTAAAGCTTCGCCGCGATGGCGATCAGCGTGATCAAGACATCAACCGAGATGCCAACCTGAGTCTGCCGGAAGGTTCATATACCGTAGTTGCATCCGCTCCGCCGCGTTACCAGGATGCCACCGCGACGGTGCACATCGTCGGCGGCAAAACCTCCGTTGCTACGCTGACCCTTAAACGCCTCGAAGTTACCGTTGCGAAGGCGCCGCCCCCAGTCCCCATCTTCGGTATGGACGACTGGAGAAAAACGGGAGACTGGACGCCGGCTGGTAACATGCTCACGCACAAAGGCGATGAGTTTGTCCTTTCTCCGGTCGACTTCGGCCCGGGCGCCATTCAATTCACCGCAGCCCTATTTCATGGCAAGCATCTGGAATGGGTCTTGGCCTACCGGGACAGGAAGAACTATCTTCTGGTTCAAGTGGACGACAGCAATTTCAGCCGCTACGAAGTTTACGACGGCAAAAAGTCTCCAACCTTGAAGGTGCCCCTAGGCTTCAAACGGAACGGCTTCATCCACGTTTCGATTACCATCACGCCCACGGGCATCTCGCACAGCATCACACACGATCAGGAGCCTTGGCGGGTGATCGATCAATGGGACCGTCCCAGCGCTCCGGTAAGCGGAAAGTTCGGTTTCCATATGGCTTCGAATCGAGACGAGCTGGCGATCAGTGACTTCCACTACACGCCAAAGTAGCCGGAACGAATAGCCGAAACACGCTGGTTGTCGACCGATCCGAATCTAGCCGAGATCCCGGTCGTCTGCTATCCCGTCGACCTGCGCGGTACGCTCTTGAATATCGCGTGTGAACGCTAACAGCTTTCGTCCATCGAACATTACGCGATGCAGGCCCGGTTCTAGGAGATCATCGAAAGTTTGGATCGTCGCACCAGCCGGGATGGTCACAAATTTGTGCTCGGCAGTGGCCGCGACCGCGAGAATCGAGGACGTAACATTAAGATGAAGTTCACTTGGCATGTTCAACCTCGGATCTACTTTCATGCTACCCACCGCGGACGAATGTTGTGAACTGGCAAATGTGCTGGCCGCGTAAGTGCTGGATCTAGCGGGGTGATGGGCTCAATTGCGGGAGGTTCGACTGGGCGTAGCGCGGTTCCAGTTCGCGAACGCCAACCGTCTCCTCGGGGCTCATATTGGCGTCAACGGATACGCTTCCGTTGGCCGGCGCCGTGACCTGCCTCTTGATGGTGACGTATCGATCCGCCTCGAACGTGACGGTGCAAATTCCGGCAGGAACCCCGGGAATTGCATAGCGACCTTCGCTGTCGGTGGTAGCCGTCCGCGTCGCGCCGGAGAACGTGATTTGCACGTGCACGTTCTCCATGCCATTGCCGACATTGTCTTTGACGACGCCCTGAATGGTGCTTTGCGCCCAGGCCAGCGAGCAGGACAGCAAGACGAAACCGCATAAAGCGGCCGGAACGTAACGAGTCATATCAATCTCCTGAGCGGATCCGACGCGTTCCATTGTTATATTTTGAATCTTGCACTGTCAACGCCGTCAGTCTTCCACCTTCTGAGCACGTTCCTCAATGTCGCGGCGATACACGGCCAGCCTTTTCCCTTTGTACTCGACATCCACCAGGCCTAAGGGTCCAGCGTTTCCAGCGACGAGCACCACGGACCCGCGCGGGATCGCGATAAACTGGGCCCGCCCATCGCCGTGTTGCGCTTGCGCCATCAGTGGGGTATGGACTCGGTAAAGGTTTGTTTTTGAGTTCTCTTGCACGAATCCTCTAGCAAACGGAGTTGATAGGAAATCGCTTTTCGGTCAGCTTCCTCGATGGTGCCGGAAAACCATTCGAAATAGCGCCGAAATTCGTACGCTACCTTCCAGAGCGTGTCATCGGGAGTCTGCAACACTCGGCGCAAATGGGTTTGAATGAATTGGCTTCGAATAGCACCCAGTTCCATTGGCGAACTCTCTGGTGCATGCTTATGGCATCTTGCATGCCAATGTGGACGGTTCCAAGAAAATGAACGAGATTGGAGGGACTTGAGGCTATGAAAGAACTCCAAACCAATGGCAAAAACGACCAAGGCATGGGGCTGTTTGTTTGGGATTTCACTAAGGCCGGCTCGGAGTCGCAGCGCCGCGGCTTCGATATCGAAATGTCATAATCAGACTAGTGGCGTCCCGCACGAAGAAGCAGCGTCTTCAGAAAGAATACCGGGCTGCGTCGGCTCAATATCACCGAATCACCCGATATCTTAGGGTGGCAAGCGACGTCCTCACCAAAGCCGAGCGTAGCCTGCTATTGGAGTTCGCCGAGGTTGCCAAGCGCAAGTACGAGCGTTTGCGGCGACGTGTCGTCAAACATGCGGCATGACGGTGTAGAGCTGCCCTGATGGTGGGCGGTCGCGGGCTCGAACCGCGGACCTCCTGCTTGTAAGGCAGGCGCTCTAACCAACTGAGCTAACCGCCCGATCAATGAGTTACGGCTGCTTTCGCGAGAGCAAAACCGTTCACTTTGGGGACTTCTTGTAGTACGCCCTCCGAAAATGCCGAACGAGACTCCACAGCTGCCATCGCTTCAACCTTGGCGGCTTTGCGAATATGGCTGTACCTTTCCAACATCGAACGACTCACGTGACCCATGATAGCAAGCATGGTTGCTTCGGGCACTCCAGCTTCGGCCATCTTGGTACAGACCGTGTGCCTCAAGTCGTGGAAACGGCACTTAACGTTCGCTGCGTCGCGGACCGAGTCCCAGGACTTCTTATATTCTTTTTTTCATCTCTCGAATGGCACTTTGCAGTGCACAGTCGAGCGAATCGAGGCAAGTACGGGGTTCTGCTGGGTTGGGAGCGCTTGCGCGTCGCGTCTAGCGAGAGGGACGGCGAGTAAGTGACCGTGTTTGGAGCCTTCAAGAACTCTTCGGGTAAAAGACATCTCTCAGGACAGGATGAAAGTTGTCTTTCAGTTTGTAATAAGTGGCCGTCGCAACCAATCCGTTTCCAGGCCTAAGTTCACGTTTGTCGAAAAAACCCAAACAGTAGCATTCATGCCCAACGGCGAAATGATTACCAGTTGAAATGGTCACAAAGTTGATGTCCATCTCCCCGTGGTCAAGCATGAACCTCAGCAGTTCTTTCGCTGGAGCGCTCGCCCGTTCCACCTTCTCTCTGACCATCCTTTCAAATGCTTCCTCGTATGGCTTCCTGTTTAAAGATTCCACCTCTGCGCTGAGTTCTGCGATTCTTGCCTTCCCTGTGGATATTTCGTAACTTCTGGCATTGTCCAATTCCACTGGAATTCTAATAAGCGCGATTCCAATGAAGCTGGCAAGAAGTATAAGGTATGGAAGCCATAGGGCCACCAAACTAGCACTAGCCAAATTCGATGGAATTACGTTCAGGCCCAATTGGAACAGCAGAATTAGAACGGCAATCACTACCCCTATCACTTGTTGCCATCCCAACTGTAAGACCTCCCGAACGAGGGCGGCCCCAAACCGACGATAGTAGGCCCCAAGATTTGGAAGTGGCTTCCAAGGCCGGATTCGCATAGTTTGGTGATTATAACAGCAACCCATTTGTCCCAGAGAATCTGCGGGACCCAATCTGCGGGACCCAGTTGTGACGGATTATCGGCTTGAACCGCGATTCTTTTACAACAACGCACTTCAGGACACTAACCTCAGCCGTGATACCATCGCACGCATCGGCATTTCTGCAATACTGGGGGTTCGATGTCGCAAGGTCAACGATGAAGCGCTCCCAAATGAGTGCGAAGGCACGGTGGAAAAGAAAGCCAGCGAAATGAACGAGCAAAAGCATTCAAACGATTCCTTCGGAGCGTTGCATCCGATGACTTGTCCTCACTGTGGACACAACTTCCAGGAGACGCTGCGACGGATGATAGATGACCTCGCAATTCCCTGCCCGTCGTGCGGGGGCATCATGCATGTCGAGTTCAATCCCAGAGCTACCATAGGTCCTCTTGAAGATCCCATCAAGCCGATCTAGCTCCTGTAATTTTTGGCGGATGTCCCAACTTGAGCTGATGGCCGCTTGAAGCATATGCAACAGGCGATCTAAGTCAGCCTCATCAACGATTACATTTACGGCCAGGTTTTCAGGCATTTTTTCTACTTGTCCATTCATGCTTGAGCGCTAGCTGCCGCTCAAAGGAAAACAACTTCAAGTCAGCCGATTTGGTGTTTCGTGTTTGTTCCGACAGCCACGAATTGAGCAGCCGGTATGCGGCGTTTCACGAAAAGACTCACCCCCTCTAGTAGTTTCCTTTACCTCATCCTCGATAGGGTAGGACTTCTCGTGAAAAAACGACGCCATGTTCGAGAGGGGGGTAGGGGTCTGATTTGAAAAAAGGGACCCATCCCCCAGGGGGTGGGGGGCGTTTGCATGGAAACTTTACTTCCCGTCCTGCGGTTCCGCTGGGGGTTCGGCTGGAGTGTCGATGACTGGCTCAGCCGTTGGTGCGGATGGCCCTGCCAACCATTTCAACACTTCAACCTCGGCAGGGCGAAGTGGCACTTGGCTTCGCTGAGCGGCTTCGATATAGGCGAGGAGTTGCGCTAGCTGCGGCTCGGTTAGCTTCGATATGTCGCCGTCCCAAACGGTCGTAAGTTCGACCGCTTTGCGTTTGGGGTAGGCGTACTGGGTTAGCTCGGCAAACATTCGTCCTCGAAGCTCTGGCGAGGTCTTCTCATCCATTGCGATTTTTGCCATACCTTGGATTGGGTCACACTCCAGTTCGGCCAGTATCTGCGATGCTTCGACCGTGCGTCTGTTGGGCGTGCCTTTCTGGCGTCCGCCGGTTTTTCTACCGAGGCTCATAGTTCTATTCCTTTCTACTTTGGAGGGGTTGTTGGTGCACTGCTCCACCGTGGGGGATTCTTTGGGGAGGGAATTCAAAAATCAGCGGTGACGACTACATCGAACCGAGCGATTTCGGGGGTTCTGTGATGCTGAAACGGATTTGCTCTGCTTGTAAGGCAGGCGCTCTAACCAACTGAGCTAACCGCCCGATTGCGCAACTTTATT
Source organism: Bryobacteraceae bacterium (assembly GCA_035501355.1). Classification (GTDB taxonomy): domain Bacteria; phylum Acidobacteriota; class Terriglobia; order Bryobacterales; family Bryobacteraceae; genus Palsa-89. The sequence continues at coordinate 43,459 of DATJWJ010000101.1, forward strand.
CTAGCCGAAGCTGTGCCGGCGCACCGGCCGGCCTTTGATGCAATACTACAATCTTAAGCATGTCTGTCGTCGTCGTTGGTTCCGTCGCTTATGACGGAGTGGAGACTCCGCATGGCAAGGTCGAGCGCATGCTCGGAGGCGCCTGCACCTACATTGCCCTAGCCTCCAGCTACTTCGCGAAAACCAAAATCGTCGGCGTGGTCGGCGACGATTTCGCTAACGAAGACGGACAATTCCTGGCTGGTCACGGAATCGATCTGGAGGGTTTGCAGCGCGTCCCGGGCAAAACATTCTACTGGGCCGGCGTTTATTCCAGCGACATGAACGACCGCACCACCCTGCGCACCGACCTCAACGTGTTCGCCGATTTCGCGCCCAAGCTCCCGGCCAGCTATCGCGAATCGCCCTACCTGATTCTCGGAAACATCCAGCCCTCGCTGCAGCGCAGCGTGCGTGCCCAGATGAACGGCCTGCGACTGGCCGGCGGCGACACCATGAACTATTGGATCCGCGATTATCGCGACGAGCTGCTGGACACGATTCGCGAATGGGATTTTCTGCTCATCAACGATGCCGAGGCGCGCATGCTCTCGGGCGAATACAATCTGAAGCGCGCCGCGGCCAAGATCCTGGATCTGGGCCCGCACACTCTGGTGATCAAACGCGGCGAATACGGCGCCATCCTGTTCCACCGGCAGTGGCACTTCATGGTTCCCGGCTATCTGCTGGAAGAGGTCTTCGATCCCACCGGGGCGGGGGATTGCTTCGCCGGCGGATTCATCGGCTATCTGGCCGAGAAAGGCTTCGACCTCAACAACGGCCATATCGACGCCAAGGAACTCAGCCGCGCCGTCATTTATGGCTCGGTGCTGGGCAGCTTCTGCTGCGAGAAATTCGGCGTGGATCGCTTCCGCACCCTGACTCGCGCCGAGATCAACGAGCGCTTCCAGGAGTTCCGGGCGTTCACTGAGTTTTGAAAAACGCGCGGCTCGAAATCGCTCTAGTGTTGGCGGGCCTGACTGTGCTGAGCGCCGCCGCCACAGCCTTGGTCTACCATTTCGGATGGACTTTGTATTACGGCGATGCAGAAGCGCACCTCAACATCGCGCGCCGCATCCTGGACACTCGCACGCGGGACTACGACCAGCTGGGCACGGTGTGGCTTCCGCTTCCGCACCTGCTTATGCTGCCGCTGGTTTGGAACGACCGGTTGTGGCGCAGCGGGCTGGCGGGCGCGATCCCTTCGTCGGTCTGCTTCGTGATGGCGGGCGCGTTTCTTTTCGCCGCCATGCGGCGCGCCACCGAATCCCCGGCAGCCGCGCTGGCTTCGCTCGGAATATTCGCTCTCAACCCGAACCTGCTGTATCTGCAATCCACGCCGATGACCGAACTGGTTTCACTGGCCGCATTGATGGCCGTGCTGTACTTCAGCGTCCGGTTCCGCCAGACCCAATCTCTGGGGGCAGTTGCGGGCGCCGGTGTGGCGGCCCTGGCGGCATCGCTGGCGCGCTACGAAGGCTGGTTCGTAATTCCGTTTGCCGCGTTTTATTTCTTATGGGCCGCGCGGCGGCATAAAATCGCGACCGCGCTGCTCTTCAGCGGCATCGCCGCGCTTGGCCCTCTCTACTGGCTCGCTCACAACTGGTTTATCTACAGCAACGCTCTAGAGTTCTTCAACGGCCCGTATTCGGCCCAGACCATTTACCGGCAGACGCTCGCGCAGAATACGACACCCTATCCGGGCGATCATGATTGGCGCAAAGCTTGGCTGTTTTTTCGCACCGCGGCGCGCCTATGCGCGGGTTGGGGGGCGGTGGCTGTGGCGGCCGCTGGAATGTTCGGCGCTATTGGGAAGCGTATTTTGTGGCCGCTCTTGTTCACGGCGCTGCTTCCACTCTTCTACCTCTGGAGCATGCACTCGGGCGGAACGCCCATCTACGTTCCCCAGCTGTGGTTCTCAAGTTACTACAACACGCGTTACGGGTTGGCGGCGCTGCCGTTGCTCGCCATCGCGGGAGGCTGCGTGATTCTGACAGCCGGTAATCGCCTGCGCCCGTTTCTGGCCGGCGCGACAGTTGCGATAGCGGTTTTGCCGTGGCTGATTCACCCGCGGCCGGACGATTGGATCTGCTGGAAGGAATCGCAGGTTAATTCCGAAGCGCGCCGCGCCTGGACTAAGGAAGCCGCTAATTTTCTCGCCTCCGAGTACCAGCGCGGCCAGGGAATCTTCACCAGCTTCGGCGACCTCACCGGCATTTTCCGGGAAGCCGGAATCCCGCTCCGAGATACGCTGCATCAGGGCAACGTGCTGGAGTGGCTTTCCGCCACGCGGCGTCCTGACCTGTTCCTGCGGCAGCGCTGGGCGGTGGCAATGGCCGGAGACGAAGTTGCCACCGCGGTGGAACAGGCCACGCACATGTCCGGACCACGCTATCATCTGGTAAAAAGCATCCAGGTTCCGCACGCTCCGGCGATCGAAATCTACAAGCGGGACGATACATGACCATTCCCTTCACCAAAGCACACGGCGCGGGAAATGATTTTCTGCTGACCTGGAGCGATCGTGCGCCGGCGGGCGACCTGGCGGAAATGGCGCGCGGCATATGCAATCGCCACACCGGTGTCGGCGCCGATGGGTGGATTCTCTTGCACGATACCAGCATTCGCCTGTTTAACGCCGACGGCAGCGAGGCGGAGATGTCGGGCAACGGCACGCGCTGCGCCGCCGCACTGCTGATCGACTCGGGGCAGGCCTCGCAGGAAATCACGATCCTTACCGGCGCCGGGCCCAAGCATTTGAAGCTGCTCGATCGGCAGGGGCGGCATTTCCTGTTCGAAATGGACATGGGCAAGCCGGCTCTCCTCGACAGCCAGATCCGTTTCTCGCTGCCGCTCCAGAACGGTCCACGCGAGGTGACCATTTTGGATGTCGGCAATCCGCAATGCGCTGTCTTTGTCGACGATTTTCCGGATGACTGGGCGACGTTGGGCGCCGAGATCGAAGCGCATCCGCATTTTCCGAAACACACCAACGTTTCTTTCGTTCGAAGTGTGGACGAGCACACCATCGAGGCGCGGTTCTACGAGCGCGGCGCCGGCGTCACGCTGAGTTCGGGTACCGGCTCCACGGGGGCCGCGGTGGCGGCAATTCTGCGCCGGCTCGCCACCAGTCCGGTGGAGGTGCGGACGCCCGGCGACACGCTCCGGCTCCGCTGGGACGATTCAGTTTTCCTAACGGGCCCGGCGGAACTAGTGGCCGCCGGCGAATTCTTCGTGCCGGGTTCTTAGGCCGCCGGAGCTAGAAATAAGGTTTGATGGCAGCGAGTTCGTTCTCGAATCGCGACAGCACCGCCGGCAAGCGATCGCCGAGCTGCAGCGGATCGGGGAAACCGGGCGCATTGGCGTCGCCAGAATCGAAAGTGGTGGCGCAAGTTTCGATCTGATCGAAGTACTGGTCCGCCACGTTCACGATTCTGCTTAGGACAATGCGGCCATGCTTGGCTGCCGGATCCTGTTCCGGAGTCTCATGAAAACGGACTGCGTCCTGAATCGGCCTCGGCAGGTTCCAAACGGCCAAGGCCGCGGCCGACAGATCGGCATGGGAAATTCCTAGAATTTCGAGTTCGTATTCGGCCGCCCATTTCGCGCCTGGCTTGCACAACAAGGAAACCTGCTTAAATTCTTCGGGACAGCCCAGCGCTACCAGCAGCTGGCCGAGATCATGAAACAGCCCGGCCGCGAAAGCGCCTTCGGCATAGTCCACGGCCAGATTTTGAGCCAGCACATCGGCAAGAATCGCGACGCCCGCCGCACGAAGATTGAAGCTTCCCATGGACCAGCCCGGCGGAGTTTTCACCTGTTTCCACATGCGCGAAACCGACATGCTCAAAGTGACGTTGCGAACCTTGTTGACACCCAGCAGCGAGACCGCCCGCCGCACCGAATTGACGGTACCGGACAGACTATATAGCGCCGAGTTCACCAGCTTCAGAATGTTGCCTGCCACCACCGTGTCTTTCTCGATCAGGTCCGCCACTTTTGCGAACGAAACATCTTCGGCCGCCAAGCTCGCCATAAGCCGATTCAGAATGGGTGAAAAGGGCGGTAGTTCTCCTAGAACGTGGAGCGCCCGATCGCGAACCGGTAATTTTGTCGCAGATGCGGTCACAACTGTCTTATCGGTTCTTCCCCGGTACTCTTGAATCCCGGCTTTGACCGGGCCCGCTCTTGTACCATGGGACTTACTCCCGATGTCGGCCGCTATTTCCGTCCACAATCTGCGAAAAATATATGGATCCAAGGCGGCCGTCGATGGTCTGGACCTGGAGGTCCCGCGCGGCTCCTTCTTCGGATTCCTGGGCCCCAATGGCGCCGGCAAGACCACCACCATCCGCATGTTGATGGGCCTGGCGCCGCCCACTTCCGGAAGCATCGAATTGCTCGGCCTGCCCATGCCCGAACATGCGCTAGAGGTCAAGGGCAAGATCGGGCTGGTTCCCGACGAGTCGCTGCTCTTCGATCATTTGACCGGCGCCGAGTTCACCGAATTCGTGGGACGAATGTACGGGCTCGATCGGTCTCTGGCGCGCACCCGAGCGCGCGAATTGCTGGAGCTTTTCGAGCTCGATTCGGAACCGCGCAAGCTGATCGGCGATTACTCCAAAGGCATGCGCAAACGCGTTGCGATGGCCGCCGCGCTGATTCATCGCCCCGAGCTGTTCCTGTTGGACGAACCCTTCGAAGGCGTAGACGCAGTGGGCGCGCGCCTGATGAAGGAGATTCTGATCGAGCAGGTTCGCCATGGCGCCACCATGTTCCTAACCTCCCACGTGCTGGAGGTGGTGGAACGCTTGTGCGACCGCGTCGCTATCATCCATCAGGGCCGGCTGGTGCTATCCGGAACGATGGCCGAATTGCGCACCGGCTCGGAAACACTGGAGGATATCTTCGTGCGCGTAGTGGGCGCCGAACGGCCCGCCGAGACCCTCGACTGGCTTTAATATGATCAGCCGTCGAACCCGCGCCATCGTCTGGGCACAATGGTGCTCCACGCGCAACCGCTTTTTCCGCGCCAATCGGTCCGGCGCCGCATTTACGACCGTGCTGGGCGTGATCTGGTACGGAGCATTTTGCTACTTGGCCGTGGTGGCCGCGTTCCTGCTGTCCAGCCCCGACGAAACCGGAGCTCTCCGCAATGCCCTGCCGGCCGCCTTCTTGATCTGCTTCCTCTATTGGCAGTTGATTCCGGTGCTCACCGCGTCCATGGGATCTTCTCTGGACATCCGCAAGCTGCTGGTGTATCCGGTTCAGCGCGGCGACCTGTTCGGTCTGGAAGTAATCCTGCGAACTTCCACCAGCGTGGAAATGCTGCTGCTCCTGATGGGGGCGGGAGTCGGATTGCTGCTGAATCCCAAGCTTCCGCGCTGGGCTCCGCTGGCGCTGCTGCCGTTCGTAGCCTTCAATCTGTTTTGCTCCGCCGGTGTGCGCGATCTGCTGGTTCGCCTGCTGGCGCGCAAGCGGGTCCGGGAGATCGTGGTTTTCCTGCTGGTGTTGGCCGCTGCACTGCCGCAAGCGCTTTTGTTAGCCGGCCCGCGCGGGCGATTGCGTCAGTTCTTTTCCAGCGAATCCTCGCCGGCTTGGCCCTGGACCGCAACCGCTCGCCTGGCGGAAGGAGAATTCTCCTGGCTCAACGTGGCTGTGCTCCTAGCTTGGCTGGCCGCGGCCTACGTATTCGGCCGCCTGCAATTTGAGCGCGGGCTTAGCTTCGATCTGAGCGAGGCCACCGCGCGCAGCGCTCCGTCGGCCCGCGCCGCCAGCCGCCTGGAGTGGTGGTACGCGGTACCGAACATGTTTCTGCGCGACCCCTTGGCCGCCCTGGTCGAAAAAGAGCTGCGCTTTTTGACGCGCACCCCCCGCTTCCGTTTGGTTTTCCTGATGGGCTTTTCCTTCGGACTGCTGATCTGGCTGCCCCTGACCTTCGGAGGCAGCACCGCGCGCCATTCCCTGCTGGCCGATAACTATCTCACGGCGGTCAGCATCTACGCCCTGCTCATATTGAGCGATGTTTTGTTTTGGAACTGCTTCGGTTTTGATCGCGGCGCCATGCAGGTGTACTATCTGGCGCCTGTCAAAATGTCCCTGATCTTGATCGGCAAGAATCTGGCGGCCGTTCTATTTGTCGTGCTGGAGGTGGCCGCTATCACGCTGGTTTGCGCCTTGCTGCGCATGCCGCTCTCGGCGCTTCAGATCCTGGAGGCGGTGTCGGTCACCTGTGTCGTCACGCTTTTCGTCCTATCCATCGGCAATTTGAGTTCTTTTTACAATCCGCGTGCCGTGGATCCGGAGAAATCGTTCCGAACCAGCGCTAGTGCGCGGGCGCAAGCCACGCTCACGCTGGTCTTTCCGGTGGCTCTCCTTCCAGTCGCGCTGGCTTTCCTGGCACGCTACGCCTTCGATTCCGAGTGGGCGCTGTTCGGGACGCTCGCGGGCGGTGCTGCTCTGGGGGCCATCGTTTATGGCTATTCGATGGGTTCGGCCATGCGCATTGCCGAAGAGCGCAAAGAGAACATCATCGCCTCCCTAAGCCGGGGCGAAGGGCCCATCCAAAGCTGACTGGAGCCAGCGGGGCAAGGGACTGTAGATACCGTTGCCTTTCTAAGTGTTTCTGAATATACTCGAAAAACACTGGAAAGGAGCGGCTAATAGATGCTTTTATACCGCGAATTCCGCAAAGAAGAACCGTCCAGTAGAGGACTGCGTATTGGCCTGGCGCTTTCAGGCGGAGGCTTCCGCGCCTCCATCTTTCACCTCGGCGTTATCCGCAGGCTCGAGGAGCTGGGAATGATGCCGCACGTCAACGTGATCTCCGCAGTCTCGGGCGGGTCGATTATCGCCGCTTACTACGTTTGCGAGATGGAAAACCGCTTGCGCTCGAAGGGCGGCGCCGCCTCCACCGCCGAACGAGTGAGCATTTTCGAATCGATCGCCGACGATTTTCTCGACGCCACCGACCATAACCTACGGACCCGGGCCTTGGTGTACACGCCTTTCTTTCATCCCGTGGCGTTCGTGAAGACGCTGCTATCGCGGCCCTTCCGCCAAACGGCCCGCTCCGAACTAATTCAAAAAGAATACGACAAATGGTTCTACAAAAAAGGCAATACGCTGGACGATCTTCCCAGCGTGACACCGGATGACGCGCCACCCAACAGCCAAATTCAGTACGGCCCCAAGCTAGTGTTAAATGCGACCTCGCTCATTAGCGGCGAGCGCGTATCGTTCTCGCGCGAGCCGGTATCGAAACTTTTGGAAATGTCCAAAGTGAACAAGAACGTGCTTCCGCTGGCGCGCGTTGTAGGCGCCTCGGCCGGCGTGCCGGGCCTGTTTCCGCCTACCGCCATCGCGGGCAATATTCTAGTCGACGGCGGAGTCAGCGATAACCAAGGCATCGAAGGCTTGCTGGACCAGGGCGGTGGCTGCGACGTGCTGCTCATTAGCGATGCGTCCGGACAACTGGAGCAACTCGACAGCGTCTCAACGGGCGAGCTTGATGTCCTAGAACGCGTCAATTCTACGCTCATGTTTCAGGTTCGTGCCAAGCTGATCGAGATCCTGCTGGCCTGGAAACAGCAGCACCAGCGCAGGGAATTGGGGTTCATCCATCTGTTCCTCAATCTCAAGGATCGCCAGGAGCAAGACCGGCTTCCCTCCGAATACATCCCCGGCGTGGCGAGGATCCGCACCGACCTGGATCAGTTCAGCTACATCGAGACCGAATGCTTGATGTATCACGGCTATACATTGATCGATGCCCAACTCAGAGCCAATTGCCCGGAACTGGTGCGAGCCGCCGCCGTCGCTGCTCCGATGAGCCTTCCACCGCTGTTTGGTGAAGCCAAGTGCGATCCCGATTTGCGGCGTGAGATCATCCGTGCGGATCTGAAAGCCGGCGCCCAGAATGTCTACCTGCTGCGCTGCGCGGAAAAATATCATCGGATGTGGGTCGTGTTGAGCCTGGGTGCAGCGGCCGGGCTCGGTCTTCTGTATTACGTGCTGCTCATTTTGCCCGGACTTCTGACGACAACCGAAGATATCATTCAGCGATTCATTCTTCGGCTGATCCCCTCGGTTGCAAATGCGCCGCTCGAGAGCCTCTTGTCCAGGCTGGGCCTCACGTCGCTGGATCAAACCGTTCTGGGAATCTCTGGTCTGCTGGCGCTGGCCATCCTCATCAGTCTGACACTCTACCTGTTCAGCTTCCCGATCTATGTCCTGGTCCGGACGTACTCGTTATACTTGGACAAAGTGCGATACCGCAAGATCACGGGCAAGGATTGGTCGGTACACTGGGTTAGCGGGCAACCCGCAGAAATCGTATCGGAAATGGTGGCCGGACAACCCTGAGCGACGAAGCGCAGCGATGTAAGTTTTGCCAGGTCATCGCGCGTGATCTGGAAAGCTACATCGTTTTTGAAGACGACGCAACGCTGGCGTTCCTGGACCATCGTCCGCTTTTTCCTGGCCACACGCTGCTGGTCCCCAAGCTGCACTGTGAAACGCTCGAAGATCTTCCCGCACAGCTCATTGCGCCGTTTTTCGGCAATGTCCAGATGCTGGCGCGTGCCGTCGAGCGGGGCATGCAAGCGGAGGGCTCGTTTGTCGCGATTAACAACCGAGTGAGCCAAAGCGTGCCGCACCTGCACGTACACATCGTTCCTCGCAGGAAGAAAGATGGCCTGCGCGGTTTCTTCTGGCCGCGGCAAACTCATCCTGACGAGGCGCAAATGAGAGATGCGCAGGCGGCCATCCGGCGCGCCATCGCGTCCTAGCCCCATGAGCATCATCGTCCCCCGGCTACAATAGCACTCGTGGCTACCCTCACGTTCGAGCAGGCGCGCGCCTGCGTGCTGGCGAAAGTGCGCGAGGCGTCTCCGCGGCCGGCGACTGAGGAAGTGAGTTTGTTCGATGCGGCGGGGCGCGTGCTGGCTCAGCCCATCGCTGCCGATCGCGATTTCCCTCCGCTGGCCCGTTCTGTGCGGGATGGATTCGCAGTTCGCGCCGCGGACGTTCCGGGCGACCTGCTGGTGATCGGGGAAGTCCGGGCAGGCGAGGCTTTCCCGGGCCAGCTTCAGCCCGGTCAAGCCGTCGAGATTATGACCGGCGCGCCCATGCCGCGCGGTTCCGACGCCGTGGTGATGATCGAGCACGTGACCGTATCGGGTGAGCAGGTCAAAATTCCGCGCGCTCTCCAGCCCGCTGAGAACGTAAGCGCCCAGGCTTCGCAGGCGCGCGCGGGCGAAGTTGTGCTGGAGCCTGGCAGGCGGCTGGATTTCGCAGCCATCGCGCTGATCGCTTCCTTCGGACATTCGCGAGTTCTGGTCTACGGCCGGCCGCAAGTCGCGGTGCTGGCCACCGGAGATGAAATTGTCGAAGTCCATCAGACTCCGCTTCCATATCAGGTCCGCAATTCCAACGTCGAATCGCTGGCCGTGCAGGTGGCGCGGGCGGGTGGTATTCCGCATGTTTTGCCCGTGGCGCGCGACCTGTACGCCGCCACGCGCGAGTTGGTCGAGCAAGGCTTGCGCTTCGACATGTTGCTGCTTTCGGGCGGAGTATCGGCCGGCAAGTATGACCTGGTGGAAAAAGTATTGGCGGACTTGGGCGCCGAGTTCTTCTTCGATCGCGTGCTGATCATGCCGGGCCAGCCGCTGGTTTTCGGCCGGGCGCAAGACAAATTTTTCTTCGGCCTGCCCGGCAACCCCGCCTCAACCATGGTGACGTTTGAGATTTTCGCCCGCGCGGCGCTGGAAACATTATCCGGCCAGCTGGAGCCGGCGCTGCCATTGCTCTGGACCAGGCTGGCCCGGGATTTTCATCAGAAGACGGGATTGACCCGTTTTCTTCCAGCCCGCTTGAGCGCCGACGGCTCGTCGGTAGAACCGCTGCCCTGGCAAGGCTCGGGCGATGTTCCCTCGCTGGCTCGCGCCAATGCATTCCTGGTGACCGAACCCGATCGCGAGACCTGGCCCGCGGGCGAGTGGATTCGAGTTCTGTTGAAATAGATAAGTAGCCGACGCGGCGCGTCCCGGAAATGAAGAAAAAGCTCAGCCACTACGATGAGTCGGGTGCTGCACGGATGGTGGACATTTCCAGCAAGATGCCCACCAAGCGCACCGCGCGCGCGCATGCCTTTGTCCGGATGCGGCCGCAGGTGCTGGCGCAGCTTCCCGTCAATCCCAAGGGCAATCCGCTGGAGATCGCGCGGGTCGCCGGCATTTCCGCGGCCAAGAAGACCTCCGAATTGATTCCGCTGTGTCATCCACTGATGCTGTCTCATGCCGACGTGCAAGTGACGATCGAAGAAAATGGGATCCGGATTGCGTCTTCAGTGAGCACTACTGGTCCCACCGGAGTGGAAATGGAAGCGCTCGCGGCGGCTGCCGTCGCCGCTCTGACCGTTTATGACATGACCAAGGCGCTGGATAAGGGCATCGAGATTCAAGATATTTACCTGCTCGAAAAGACCGGTGGGAAGAGCGGAGACTACCGCCGCCCATGATTCAGGTGGTCATTATTACCGTGAGCGATTCAGCTGTGGCGGGCACGCGCGCCGACCGCTCGGGACCGGCGCTGCGCGCACGCGTGGAAGCTCTGGGTTGGTCGGTCCGCGCCCAGGAACTCATTGCAGATGAGCGCGATCGGATCGCCGCGCTGTTGAGGCGCTGGAGCGATTTGCCGGAAACGTTGGTCATCCTTACCACTGGCGGAACCGGCGTGGCCTTGCGCGACGTCACACCGGAAGCTACGCGCGACGTGATCGAGCGCGAGGTGCCCGGTTTGGGCGAACTGATGCGTGTCGAAGGACGAAAAGCGACACCCTTTGCCGTGCTGAGCCGCGGCTTGGCGGGCCTGCGCGGCCAGACCCTGATCGTCAATCTGCCGGGATCGCCCAAAGGCGCCGTGGAGTCGCTCGATTCCATCGCCAATCTTATCCCCCACATCGTGGATTTGTTAGAAGGAAGGACCAGTCATGCCAATGTGTCAAACTGAAGGTATGCGCAAGGCTCTGATCGTTCTCATCTGCGCTGCCGCCTGGGCGCAAAATCCCGCACCGGATTCTTCCAAACAAACCCAGGAACCAGGTTCCGTCATTCGCGTGCCGGTCAATGTAGTGATCGCTCCCACCACGGTGCGCGACCGCAAAGGCGATTTCATCGACGGGCTCCAGGTTCAGGATTTTCAACTTTTCGACAACAAGAAGCTCCAGAATATCCGGGCCGATGTCAAAGACGAGCCGCTCTCGCTGGTGGTTGCCGTTCAGAAGAGTTTTAACATGGGCGACATTCTCCCCAAGATCCAAAAGATCGGGCCGATGTTAAACGATCTGCTGGCCGGCCAGGACGGCGAAGTGGCGCTGGTCGCCTTCGACCACCGTATCCAGACTGTGCAGGATTTTACCAACGAAACCACCAAGATTTCCGAGGCGCTGAAGAACCTTAAGCCGGGCAGTAGCAATCACGCGGTCATCGATGCCGAAATGACCGCGATCCGCATGCTCAGGAAACGCCCCGCGGATCGTCAACGTGTGCTGCTGCTGGTTGCCGAGAGAAACGATAAAGGCAGCGAAGCTCGAATCCGCGAGGCCCTGGAAGAGGCCGAATTCGCCAACGTGAGAATCTTCTCCATCGACATCTCGACTCTGGTGGCCCAGATCACCGGCGAGCCCATGCCGCCACCACCGCCGTCTGTGCCAACCACCGCCCAGCATATACCCGCCGGCGGCGCGCTCACGCCCACCACCATCGATCAGAATTACTACAACGGAAACGTCATACCGGTCTTTATGGACATTTTCCGCGGCGTGAAGAGCCTGTTCGTCGCGGACACGCTGGACGTCTTCACGCGCTTCACCGGGGGCACCGAGTACAGCTTCATCAGCGAGAAGAGCCTGGAAAAAGCCGTGCAGGGAATCGCTCAGGAGATGCATAGCCAGTATTTGTTGAGCTACACCCCCAATAATCAGACGGAGGGCGGATTCCACGAGATCCAGGTGGTAGTGAATCGCGCCGGCCTGGAAGTACGAACGCGGCCAGGTTACTACGTGGCCGGACGCGCAGAATAGCGTCGCTTCAAAATTTCAGCTTCAGATTCTTGGGTTCGTTTCCCGGATAACTCACTCGCTCGTGTTCCACTAGGGCGAATGGCGTCATGGAGTGAGGCTGCGTTTTGGTCTCGCTGGAGATCTCGGTGACTCGGATGCCGCGGGCCAGCAGCGCATCAGCCACTAAGGAACGATGGCAGCGCCACGGCACTGCTTCCGCGCACATGATCGCAGTCGGTTTCCCGGCCCCGAGCTCGATCAGCTTTTGGAGATTCTCGCTGAACTCCTCCGTTTGCATGTAGTCCGCATAGCCTCGGAAGGAGGCGTTGCGCCAGGCAGTGTTGGTAGAATCCGGCCTGGCCCGGCGCAGACCGCCCAAGCCGGGCAGGTGACTATATTCGATGCCGGCCGCCTCAAGACTCGCAGGCAGCGTCTCCCGATTGAATTGCGGATTGCGGCGCGACCGGGGAATCGTCCGGATGTCCACTAATTGTGCGATGCCGTGCGCCTTTAGCATCTGGACAAATTCCTCGATCGGCCGCGTAGAGTGTCCTATGGTGTGGATCTCCACGCCCTCAAGTTAACAAATGCAACCGTTCGTCCGGCTCAGCGGCGGGCGCTGGTGTGCTGCCCGGCGGCCGCCATAAGCGGCGGCTGGCTTTCGACCCACACCACGTTCGGCGGTTCCTTTCTCGATACCGGCTGGGGATTCGCGACGGCCGACCCGTCGATTTGATAGCGGAACGTCACATACACTGTTTTGCCCGCGCAATCCGGCTTGAAGGTCGACGACCGCAATGCTTTTTCCACGGCCGGAACCAGCAGCTTTTCTCCGTCGCCATAGGCCGAAACCACGCGCGTGTCGATCTTGCCGATGGTGTCCTGAGGGGTCAAGGTGATCGTGGTCCAGACCGAACCGGTGACGTCTTCGTGAAGCGCGGCTGGCGGATATTCTACAGTGGACATTTGCGCGAAGCACTCCAGGCCAGGCTCGGGCGGCGCCGCCCGCATTTGCCCTCTTCCCTGCGCCATCACTGGCACGCACGTCAAAACTGAAGCGACAGCAACGACCAACAAAATTCGCATTTCACGCCTCCATAAGTCAACATACAAATTGCCGAGAGCAGCTTGGCCGCTCACGGCGAAGCTGGACGACGCGCGGAGGCCGCTGCAGAGAATAACAGGAGTGGGCGAGTTGTGCCAAACCCGTCATGCCTCTCCGGGGCGATGCCAGATTCCGCAGCAGAACGCCAGCGAGCACCGCTCGAGATTGGTGCGTTTGGTGTGATGCGCGTGCAGCCACCTTGGTTTCACTCAAGTGGGCCGCGCGGCTGGAGCGAAATCCAGATCGCCTAAGTTCGTGTGAGCTGAATTATATTTTCGCCTGCCAGAGCTGTCGTAAAGATCCCGGTACCGGACGCTGGGTTAGCATCGCGGACCGGGCGGCGGCGTGCTGGACGCCCGAGGAAGCCGCGCAATTCTTACGCGACGCTGGACTGTAAGGTCAGGCGCGCGCAGAGTTGGGGAGCATGATTTTCACGGCGGCCCCTTCTTCTTGCTTCACTAAGCCGTAAAACGGACATTGCCCGCAATTGGCCATCTTCTGGGCAAAGGAGCCCTGCACCTTGCCGCCGCACAGTGTTCCGGCTATCGCCCAGCAAATCCGTCCGCCGTTCTTGCCGCCATTCACGCCGTTTGCAGCCTGGGATGACGCAGCCACGCAGACGCCCAGCTCTGCCACTTTGGCTCCGCCTGGCTGTCTGCCGCAATTCTTCACTTCCCAACAATTCGATTTTGTCGCCATGACCTCGAGTTCCTTACGAAAGTACTCATCGTCGGGCTGGCAGGGAATATGAAGCGTTATTTCCGGCGGGCAAGTTTACTGAGTCGGAGAGAGCCCAGGACGTCTGGAGTGGCTCAGAACCCAACTGGTGGATTAAGGAATGCCAGCGGGCGCTGGAGGAGGAGACGAGCGGCCCGTTCGGGCTTTGCGGTTTCGAACAGACAAGTTCGAGAACCTGCCCGCCCCTCCACGCGCACATGCGCTGCGGTCTGGCTAACCCGATAGGCCATACGGGCGCCATGGTGCAGTTGCAACGCATCGAGCGACCAATCGGAATCGGCAACCATGCGGATGCCGCCCTCGTCGGTGATTAAAACGGTCAGGTCGGAGGGGGTGTGGCCGGCTTGCACAGCGCTCTCGGCAGCTTCCATCAGCTGCATCGCGTTGTCTACAAATCGACTCACAATTTGCTTATCGTGAAGGCCGCCAGAAGCTTGAACCTAATTTGGACCGGACGGGATTATTTCCGCACGCCATCCCAAGGCCGTATACTGAGTTCGAGACTTCTTATGCTCTATCGACTGACAGGACTCGCTGGTTTCTTGGCGATTTCGCTCACGCTTCCGGCGCTTGGCCAGACCACGGTACGACCTGCGCCCGAATCGAAACGAACTGGGACAAAGGCCGCGCCCCGTACCTCGGATGGACATCCGGATCTGCAAGGCGTCTGGACCAACGCCACCATAACCCCGCTGGAGCGCCCGGCTGAACTGGCCGGCAAAGCCACGCTCACCGATGCCGAAGCCAAGGTGTGGGAGAAGAAGGATCTTTCCAGCAATACGCTGGACAGCGACGTCGATAGCGGCTTCAACCGCGTCACCGGCGGCCCGGGCGTCGGCGCTTATAACAATCTGTTCGTGGATCGTGGATCGGAGTTGGCGAGGGTGGACGGAGTGAAGCGGACATCGCTGATCATCGATCCGCCGGACGGAAGGATTCCGCCCCTGACCGATGCGGCGCGCGAACGCAACACCAACATGGTGCGCGGCTTCAATCGCTACGACGACGTAAAGGAGCGGCCTTTGAGCGAGCGCTGCATCATCGGATTCGGTTCCACCTCGGGTCCGCCCATGCTTCCGGTGCTGTACAACAACAACTACCAGATCGTGCAGACTCCGGGATACGTCATGATTCTGGTCGAGATGGTCCACGATATTCGCGTCATCCGCATCAACGGGACGCACAAACCGGCTAGCGTTCGACAGTTGTTGGGCGATTCCATCGGCCATTGGGAAGGCGACACGCTGGTGGTAGACACCACCAATTTCACCGGCCAGACACGCTTCCGTGGTTCGTCCGAGAACCTGCACGTGATCGAGCGGTTCACCCGCGTGGATGCGAACACCATTCTGTACAAGGCCACCATCGACGATCCTGCGACCTACACCAAGCAATGGACGCTGGAGTATCCGTTCCGCGCCACCTCGGGGCCGGTTTACGAGTACGCCTGCCACGAAGGGAACTATGCCATGACGGACATCATGAGCGGCGCGCGCAAGCTGGAAAAACAGGAAGGGAAACCGCGCTAGTCAGGCCAGCTTGGCATCCAGGTGAATCTCCGTGCCTGCCAGTGCGCGGGAGATGGGACAGCCCGCTTTCGCTCCTGCGGCGATCTGCTGGAACGCGGCATCGTCGATGCCTGGCACCGACGCGCGGGTGGTCAGCTCAATGCGCGTGATGGTAGGCTTGCCATCCACTGGTGTCAAAGTGACCGCGGCTGTGGTTTTGATGTTGGCGGGCGGATGTCCGGCATTGGTCAAAGCCGATGCCATAGCCATGGTGAAGCAGCCGGCGTGCGATGCACCCAGCAGTTCTTCGGGATTGGTTTCGCCGCCGCCCTCGAAGCGCGAACGGAAACTGTAGGGGCTGTCCAGCGCACCCGTTTCCACCTTCACGTGGCCTTTTCCTTCCTTCAGTGAACCGCTCCACTCTGCTTCCGCATGTCGAACCATTGAGTCGTTTCTCCCTTTGTGCAGGATACCATCGGCGCCACCTGGCTACGACGGCCGAAAGAGCAGCAGGTCCAGGCTGAAGGTCAAACGCATCGCCTGGATAGGCTTCGAGCGCATGGGCCGGTAGATGGAATGCAGAACATCGTTGACCGATTCGGCGTCGAGATCGGCGGTCGCGGTGGCGCGGCGCCGGCTGGCCAGCGTGAAGCCCGGTGCGAAGGCTTCCATTGTGTCCGGTACGCGATCCCGTCCCGCGCCGCGCAGCTCGATCAGATCGTCGGGAGCTGGAATCGCCACCAGGAGCCGGCCCTCGCTGCGAAGCACGCGGCGGAATTCGGTCGCGTTCATGCGCGCCGTGATGGACATGACGATGGAGAATGAGCCATCCGAGTAGGGCACGAAGCGATCGGCATTGGCGACGATCCACTCGCGCTCCGGATAACGGCGGGCGGCTGCATCCACGGCCGGGATGGAGATGTCGAGGCCATGGGCCTCAAAGCCGATCTGGCGGGCGAGTGTGCCGAGGTAATCGCCGTCGCCGCACCCGGCATCGAGAACGGCGTCGCGCGGCGAAGCATCGCCGATCTCGCCGATCGCGCGCAGCAGTGGTTGGTAGATCCCGCGATCGAACAATCGGCGCCGCGCTTGGACGGCCGCCGCGGTGTCGCCGGGCTGTTTGGACCGCCGGTCCTGCGGTTGCAGCAGGTTGATGTAGCCGCTTCGCGCGATGTCAAACGAATGCTCGCGCGGGCAGACGAGCCGCCGGTTTTCACGTGCCAGAACTAAGCGGCAGCCTCGGACTGGACAAACCAGCATTCGTCGTCAGGCCAGCCATTCCCGGGCTGCGTCGGCGGATTCGAAGAAGCGGAAGTACGGTAAGCGATTCTCCTCGGCTATCAGTTCCGGAAATCGGCTGCTGAAGCGAACACTGTCGGGAGGACACACCAGTGCGACGCGGATTCTGTAAGTCCGAAACTTTTGGAGGATGGCCCCCGCTTCACCGGAGCTCAAATCGAAGAAGCGCGCGGTCATATTGGGCGCGTAGAGCAGCGCGGAACGAATGCGGGCCGAGAAGCAGGCTTCGACAACCAGGTTCGCATCGTCAACCTTGCGCAGCAGTTCGCCCTCCGGTGGACCTTGCATGTAGCGGACACCCGCTGTTTCCGCGATTGTCAGTGCGTCGGTCATACTGTGGCCGGTATCCACGATGGTACTCGAAACTTTACACGCGAGCGCTCACCAGATGCGCCAAGCCGCCTACGCGAAGCCCGTCCGGACGGTTACTGAAATAGCGCCGGTCGATTGCGGCCGCGTCCAGATCCTCAATCTCATGGAAGCCCAAGCCGGTGAGCGTCGCACCTAGTTCATCCGGCTCGAAAAATAACTGGAACGGCTCGCCTGCTCTGGCCACTCGGTTTGCCAGAGCATCAAAGGCTGCTTTCTGCGATTCGCCCAGCGATGCCGGAGAGATGGCGTAGTCGAACACCACTCCGCTTCCAGCCGGCAAGCTGCCGATCCATGCGAGCGTTGCCTTGGCGGCGTCGAGCGTCAGATAAGGAACGACACCCAGCCAGGAAAAGAAGGCGGGTTGATCGGTCCGGAATCCGGCTTCTTCGAGCGCCTCGGCGAGCGCGCGCTCTTCAAAATCCAACGGAACGAAACTGAGCGATGGCGGCGCGGCGACCCCAGCCTCGGCGAGCAACTCGCGCTTCCAGGCCTGCGTGGCCGGATGGTCCACTTCAAAGACGCGCAGTCCGGAAGCGGCGAATGGGTTTCGATACGCGAAGGTGTCCAGCCCAGCGCCAAGAACCACGACTTGGGGGACGCCACGATGGAATGCGGCCGCCAGTTCTTCTTCCGCGAACCGGCTGCGTGCCGCGACGAATGCCCGCAAGCGCGGCGAGTTCTCAAACCGCGCGGGATCGGCTTCGAGAACCCGAGCAGTTTCTTCGCCCAAGATGGCTAGGGCAAGCGGGTCCTCGAACACGCGCGGGTGGTCTAAAAGCTGGTGCGCCGCGCGCCGGATCGCGACGCCTCGCGCTGTGCGGCTGGGAATGCCTTGCCTCAAGTTCGATTGTCTCAGGACCGGGCGGCTTCACGGTATCCTCATGTGTTGGCCGCCATCTTCATCTTCGCGATTACTTATCTGGTGCTCGCGATCGGCCGGCTGCCGGGCTTCCGAATCGATCGAACCGGCGCGGCCATCATCGGCGCCAGCTTCATGGTGGGCGTGAACGCGCTGTCGATGGACGAAGCTTATCGCGCCGTCAATTTCGACACCATCATTCTGCTGTTCGGGATGATGATCGTTGTTGTCAACCTGCGCCTTTCGGGTTTCTTTTCGCTCGTCGCCGAGCGCGTGGTGGAACATGCGCGCGGACCCACGGCGCTGCTGGTGGCCATCGTGGGAGTGGCCGGATTATTTTCGGCGTTCTTCGTCAATGACACGATGTGCCTGGTGCTGACTCCGTTGGTGTTGGAGATCGCCCTCACGCTGGGCCGCAATCCGGTTCCGTATTTGCTGGCCGTGGCCATGGGCTCGAACGTGGGCAGCGTCGCCACCATCACCGGCAATCCGCAGAACATGATGGTGGGCAGTTTCTCGGGCATTCCGTATCGCCAATTCCTGGCGACACTGGCGCCGGTGGCCGCGTTTGGGCTGGTCCTGACGGTGGTCTTGATCCGCTTGGTGTACCGCCGCGAGTTCGTTTCCCGAGCGATCGTGCAAGTGGCCGAGAAGCCGGTGCGCGTGGATCGCGGGTTGATGTGGAAAGCAATACTGGTGTCGCTGGGAATGATCGTGATGTTTTTCGCCGGATGGCCTGTGCCGAAGGTGGCGATCATCGCGGGCGCATTGTTGCTGATTACGCGCCGCGTCAACCCGGAGAAAGTCTATCAGGGCATCGACTGGCCGCTGCTGGTGATGTTCTCCGGCTTGTTCATCGTGATCGCTGGAATCGAGCATACGTCGCTCCAGACTGGCCTGGATACACTGGCGGCGCGGCTGCATCTGGACAATGTTTTTCTGCTGAGTGCCTTCACGGCGTTTCTCTCCAACCTGGTGAGCAACGTGCCGGCGGTGCTGGTGTTCAAGCCCCTGGTCGGCCACTTGGCGAACCCGTCCCGGGTATGGCTCACGTTGGCCATGTCCTCCACTTTGGCGGGCAACCTGACAGTGCTGGGTTCGGTGGCGAACCTGATCGTGATTGAGCAGGCTCGGCAGCGCGTGAAAATCGGCTTCTGGGAACACTTCCGGGTGGGAGCGCCATTGGCTGTTCTCACCATTGCCGCCGGTGCGGCCTGGATTCGCTGGTTCACTTCCTGACGGTTAAAACATTTTGTCTGAAAATGCTCTATAGTAGTCTCGTGGCTACCGGCGGTGCGTTTCTGCTCGGCTTGCTTTTGGGCGGCCTGATCATCGGCTTATGGATGCGGGCGCGCCTGGCTCGTCTCGAAGCCGCCAGGCAGTTCGCCGACCAGGCCGCGGCGCAGCTTGGCGAAACCTTTCGCTCGCTTGCCGACGCCGCGCTGCGGTCGAATCAGAGTTCATTCCTGGACGCTTCGCGCGCCACGCTGGAGACCGCCCGGGCGCAAATCACGGGCGAATTGTCCGAGAAGCAGACGGCGATCGAGGGGGTGGTGCGGCCGCTGGGCGAGTCGCTGGAGCGCTTGGAGGTCCACATCCGGGAGTTGGAACGCGCGCGGGAGAACGCCTTCGGAAACCTGGGCGCGCAACTGCAGACGCTGGCCCGCGAGACGACCACGCTTTCCAGTGCGCTGCGCTCGCCACAAACTCGCGGCCGGTGGGGAGAGATCACGCTGCGCCGCGTAGCAGAGCTGGCCGGCATGGTGAAGAGCTGCGATTTTCTGGAACAAGAGACTCGAGAAGCGGGCGGCGTGCGCATTCGGCCGGACATGATCGTCCGGCTTCCGGCCGGTCGAACGCTAGTGGTGGACGCCAAGGTTCCATTGAGCGCGTACCTGGAAGCGGCCGCCGCAACCGACGACACAGCCAGGCGCACCGCGTTGCACCGGCATTCGCAGCAGGTGGCGGAACACGTTCGTCTGCTGGCGGGCAAGCAATATTGGACGCAGTTCCAGCCTGCTCCCGAACTGGTGGTCCTGTTCCTGCCGGGCGACCATTTCTTCAGCGCGGCACTGGAAGCCAATCCGGATCTGATCGAAGATGCGCTCGCGCGCAAGGTGGTGATCGCAACCCCAGTCACGCTGATCTCGGTGCTGCGAGGCATCGCCTACGGCTGGACAGAGCAGCAACTGGCGGAGAACGCCGAGGAAATCCGGAGCGTGGCAGCCGAGCTATACGATCGCGTGCAATTGGTTCACGATCATTATGCCGACACCGGGCGGCTGCTCGAAAAAACCGTGGAGTCCTACAATCGCTCGGTCGGATCGTGGGATTCGCGGCTGTTGCCGGCGCTGCGGAAGATGCGCGAGCTGGGCGTCGCGAGTGGCGACGACCCCGAAGCACCCGAGCAGATCGACGTGCTGGCGCGACGGCCTCGGGCGGTGGGCGGCGGTTACTAAATCGCCAATTACTTCGTAGTGGGCGGCTTCACCTTGTCTTCAGGGAATGACTCGGGAGGTGGAGCGCCGGTGCCCGTGGAACCGAGGAACACTTTACGGCCGTCGGTGAACGTCACGTTACGCGCGTTGGCCCGGAGCTCCGAGTGGTCTCGAGCCTGGTAGCCATCCACGATGACTTCGGTGCCGATTGGGAAACTATTCTTGGTGGCGCCGCGCCGGAGTAACGAATTCGGGCTTCCACCTTCGACCATCCAAACTTCCTTGGTACCGTCTTCCTTGGTAATCTCCACGTGCAGCCAGGTATGCGGATTGACCCACTCCACCTTAACGATCTTGCCCTTGAGCAGGACCGGGCGGTTGGCGTCGAATTCCGCACCGAATGCATGATGCGCCGCCGCTGGAAGGGCCGCGGTGAACAACGCCGCGGATGCCCCCAGAATTAACATCAAGAATCTCGTTCGCATCAGTTAGCTCCTCCATTAAACCTCGCGCACAACGCAGCGGGCCGCGAGCGCTTTTTTTCACCGTAGCAAGCACGTCCCGCGCTGTGCGCTCCGATGATTACTTAGTGGCTTTGCCGGCTTCATCCTTGTCGCGTAACCGCGCGCCCTTCAAGATATCCGTTAGCGCGTAATTCGCTTCGTGACAAGCGTACTCATAAATGTTCTTATTGGTCGCCGGCCAGGTATACTCGCCGGTCCATGGCTTGGTCCAGGTGTCCGGATCGTCGATGGTGAACCGATACAGCAGCGAATGGTCATCCACGCGCGTGAAGCGCTCGATCACGTGCAGATTCTCGGTGGATCCGTAGAACCGCGTCTTATCGTTGAAATTCGTGGTGTCCACCACCAGCGTGTCGCCTTCCCAGTGGCCGACCGAATCGCCCAACCAGAAGCGATAGCTTTTTGGCAGGTGCTGCGCGTTCATCCGAATGGTTCGCGCGTCGTGCACCATTTCGGTCAGGATCAAGATTGAGTCCCCAGTCTGGACGATCTGATGCAGATTATTGTAGAAATAATCCGGCAGCGCGGGCGGTCCGGAAGTGGAGCCAAAACCGAGGATACAGCGTTCGCCCAGCGGTCGCCGCTCGGGATCGTCATACGCGCCGGGCTCCTTCTCGAGGCCGGGATCGTTGCTTTCCACCGCGTCCGACGTGGGCCGCGCCGCGAACTGCGCCATCCTCTTTTTGGCCGCGTCGGTCATCGCAGGAATCCGGCCATCCTGCGGATCGATAATCAGCGAGGCGCGTTTCTGTCCGTCCACGATGGTAAAGGTGGAACCGGGATCGAGCCAGCCGTAATTGTACCCGCCGACGTTGCCGTAGGGACCCGGCGATCCGTCGCCGCCTTTGGGCGGAGCCGTCCGATTCGCATCGATGGGCTGATCCTCCTTTTCTCGGCGCGCGGCCTGAGCGGTCTCGCGCTTGAGCGCCTCTTCCTTGGTAAGCACCAGCTTGGAGCCCGCCGCCCGCTGCATGGGCGTAATCGTCGCCAGGTCGTAAGTGCCTTGCAAGTCCGGATGACCGTCGGGCATGCGCGGCGGATTGTAGCCTTTGGATGCCGGCGTCGCAGTCTGGGCGACCGCCGGGACGACAGTTGAAAGGAGCAGCGCGGCCAATGCCAGCAGGCCCGCTAACACGACGAATCGATTCCGCATGTCAGTACCTCCTTGCCTTGCTTAGATCAGCGGTTGAAATACAGTACTGGCCTTTTGGGGTCCACTCATCAGTATATAGCGGGAGTAGCCTGGCAGCGGGGGGCTGCCTATGACATGTCGATGATGTGGAAGGTGAACCGTTCGGGCGGCAGATAAGAGAAAGGCTCGGGGCTTAAGTGCGCCCAGGTCTGGTATGCGGTCATCGCGACGCTGGAGTTGAGATAGAACAGGAACTGATTCGAGAAACAGGAAATGGGCGGAGGCTGGCGAAAAGTCAGACGGAGCCCAACCGCGTTTTCAAAGTGCACTTCGCGGTTGGCTTCCGCTTTGTCCTCGAGCAAGGATACGAAACTAGCGCGGCCGGCGTGCGGCCAGACGTCCGGGCGCAGGAGATTACGCAACTCCAGGCGCGTGCCGAACGTGATCTCGCACTGCCGGATCCATTCCACAATGCTGTCGCCCCACTGCCACTCGGTGACGAAGCGCAGATACTGGTCGGCCAGATTAATGGCCAGATCCATCTTGCGGCGCTCGGCGTCGGGCTCCCAAGCAGGATTCTCGACAGCAGGCATGGCAAGCATACCTTCGGCCTCGATGAGGTCGTTGGCCATGCCGACCACGCGGTCCAGCCGTTTGACTTTGGGAGTGGTGTTTACCAGAAGAGGCGGCAACTCGTGGGTCTTGTCGCCCGGAACTTCAACGAACCTTCGATCTCCGACTATGTCCATATCCACGACCCCAGTTATCTTATCGACGACAAGGTCGCGTCCTTCACTAATAGAATGACGCCACAGCGGATCTAGCCGTTTCAAAACCCGCCGTAGCTCACAAATCGGTTAGAAACAATTCTCCCGGATTTGTCGTGGAAAGTAAAGAGGTTTAGTCTCTGGTCTAGTACCCTCAAGTGACGGCATTCGCTTCGGCTCGCCTGCGCTACAATTCGGCTTCAAGACGTTTTGGCTCGCTGCACGCGGGTCCCGAGACTCCATGACCTATTGCGATGTCAGCCTGCCGGTCCCGCTTGAACAAAGTTTCACCTACCAGTTGCCGGAGACCCTGCGGCATCGCATCCAGGTGGGCTGTCGCGTGGTTGTGCCGTTTGGCCCAAGGCAGCTTACCGGTGTGGTTGTGCGTTTGCACGACGCCGTTCCGGATGGCCCGGTGAAAGAAGTATATCGGCTGGTAGACGAGGAGCCGGTACTGGATACAGAACTGCTATCGCTCGGCGGCTGGATTGCACAGTACTACTGCGCGCCGCTGGGAGAAGTGCTGCGCGGCATGATCCCGCTGGCGGGCGAGGTTCGCAAGAGCAAAGTTTATTCGCTAACCGACGCGGGGCGCGATGCGGCGCGGCAGCTTTTACTAACTGGTTCCGAGGACGATGCCGCGCTACAGGTGCTTCGATTGCTCGAAGCGCGCCCGATTTCGGCGTCCTACCTGCAGAAGAAGCTGCCCAACGCGTTGCGCGTCGTTCGTTCGCTCGAAAAAAAGGGATTCGTCGGCGTGGAGGATTTGGAAGCCGAGCGCGATCCGCTGCGGGCCTCTTCCAACAGGTTGCGAGCCTCCTGGTTGGAGTCGAACAGGTCGGAGTCGAACCCGGACGGTCTCAAGCTCACCAAGCGCGAACGCGAGCTGCACGCGTTTCTGGAATTGCATCCCGGGACGCATAATTTGGAGCAGCTCGAAAGCGCGGTGAAAGGCGCCAGCCAGGCAGCGCGGTCGTTGGCGCGAAGGAAGCTGATCCTGCTCGAGCCTGAGGCGCCGTCGGGTGTTTTCGCAACTGAAGGACCCGCGAAAACGCTAAATCCGCACCAACTGCTGGCTTACCAGCAGATCGAAGCCGCCGTCAGGGCAGGGAAGTTCCAGACCTTTCTTCTGGAAGGCGTCACTGGATCGGGTAAAACCGAGGTCTACCTGAAAGCGATCGATGCCTGTCTGGCGTTGGGACGCAGCGCGCTTCTGCTGGTGCCGGAGATCGGGCTCACTCCCGCCGTCGCCGGCCAATTTCTGAACCGCTTCGGCAACCAGGTCGCGATTCTGCACTCGGCGTTTCACGATGCCGAGCGCGCCGAGCAATGGCGGCGCATCCGGACAGGGTCGGCAAACGTGGTGGTGGGCACGCGGTCCGGTGTGTTTGCGCCGGTGCGCAATCTGGGGCTGGTTGTGATCGATGAAGAGCACGACCAAAGTTACAAGCAGCAGGAGACGCCGCGCTACAACGGTCGCGACGTGGCCATCGTGCGGGCACAGGCGGCCGGAGCAGTAGTGGTGCTGGGTTCGGCTACGCCGAGTCTTGAAAGCAGGTACAACGCCGACCGCGGCAAGTACGTTCGGATCGAGCTGCCGGAGCGCATCGAGCGGCGGCCTATGCCGGATGTCGAAGTGATCGACATGCGTCAGGAGTTCTTGGAGACGCGCAAGCTGGCGGTGTTTTCGCGCCGTTTGGTGGAAACGGTCACTGAGCGGCTGGAACACGGCGAGCAGACCATGTTGCTGCTGAACCGCCGCGGTTTTTCGAGCTTCGTCGCATGCCGTTCGTGCGGCGAGCGCATTCAGTGCGTCAATTGCGCGGTGACGCTGACTTATCATCGGCGCGATCGCCGCATGTTGTGCCATTACTGCAACTACGCCCAGAAGGTTCCTTCCGTCTGCCCCAAGTGCGGGAGCGAGTACCTGCATTTCATTGGGACCGGTTCGGAGAAAGTGGAAGAAGAGCTGCATCGCGATTTTCCCCAGGCGCGCATCGCTCGCATGGACCGCGACACGGTCAGCGGTAAGCGACACTTCGAAAGCATCCTGCACGGCTTTCGGGAGGGCGACTATGACATTCTGGTCGGCACACAGATGATCGCCAAGGGGCACGACATTCCCAATGTCACGCTAGTGGGCGTGGTTTCGGCGGACATCGGGCTCGGCCTTCCGGATTTTCGTGCCGCCGAGCGCACCTTTCAACTATTGACCCAGGCGGCCGGGCGTGCCGGACGCGGCGACCTTCCTGGCATCGTGCTCATTCAGACCATCAATCCCGAGCACTACGCGATCCGTTTTGCCTCCGAGCAGAACTACGCCGGTTTTTATGCCAAGGAGATCCAGTTTCGCAAGCTGATGCGATACCCGCCTTTCAGCGCACTGGCTAACGTGCTGGTGCGGAGTCCGAAGCAGGACCAGGCCCTGGCCATGAGCAGCGAACTCGGGCGGCTGTTGGATCCCTCGCCCGAGGGCGTGAAAGTGCTGGGACCGGCCGAAGCTCCGGTGCCGAAATTGAAGAGCGAATTCCGCTATCAGCTCTTGCTCAAGGCGGCCAACCGCAAGCGGCTGAACGAGGTGCTGCGCGAGGTCCAGAAGTTCGCAATCGAGAAAAAGTGGGGAGCGACGGCGCTGGTGATCGATGTCGATCCGTTGACGCTATTGTGAGGAGGCGTCTAGCGACGCTAGCAGCTGGATTGTCAGTCGTGGTCGGCCCCACGCTACTTCCTTTCCTTGAGGCCGTTGTAGTTCATCCGGGCGGCGGCGTCAGCATCGCAAACCAGCAGCCGACGCGGACTCGGCCGGGTTGGCTAAGATCGACCGCATACTTCTCCAGGCATGGGGCCCAGCTTTCCTTAAACTGTCCGCTATACTGCCTGCTATATTGACAAGCCACTGTCAGGAAGAGCTCCGCCTCGCTCAGCGCGCGGATTTCTGGTTGACAGAGCCGCGTGCTCACCTGTTGACGAGGATCGTCCGGCTCGCGCGGCACACTCAAGTGACCCAAAATAGACTTCGCGGCAAACCTCAGTGGCAGACGCCGAGAGGCGCCGAGAACCACGTTATCATGCTAGGCGCCGCAGCCCGTCACATCACCAGCGTTGCTCCCGTCAGTCCGAGATGGCGATCCGTCGACCAGCAAGTTTTAATGCGCCGGGCCGACAGGATTGACAGGCCATGAGCGTCCGCCAGAGTAAGTTTCTGATCAGAGAACTTCTTGACGACGGGAAGCGTTCTGGTGAATTCCCGCTGGTCGAAAGGACAGATGTCAAGGTCCGTAAGTTCTTGGATAAAGTTCAAGAACTGCATCGCGCGGCGCTGGTCATAGCGGCGAAGAAACCAGCCATGTCCCTCCGCCACGACAAGGGCAGACGTAACCAAGCGGGGCGGGTCAGCGAACAGCCGAGCGAAGACCGGATGAAAGCTGTCGGATCGATCCAAAGCAGCAATCAAGGCTGAGGTGTCCACGTAAGCGTCAGTCTTTTGTGCCATAGACGATGTCATCGATGGACTGACTTGAGCTGGGATCTCCCGATTCCACCATCCCGATATACCGCATCCAAGGGCGCTTCTGATCTACTGGCAATTTGTCCCTGACCGCGCGGCGCACAAATTCCGCGATCGAGATACCTAACGATTTAGCCTCTTTTTTCGCGAGTCTGTACTCGTCCCGTTCGAGACTCACCTGGGTACGTATCATGTTATCACCGGTCTAGCTGGATGATAACACGAGTACCCCGCTACATCACCGGTAGCGTCGGTGTTGCGGCGTATATCATGGATGCCCGGTAACAACGTTACGCTCATCATTGCAGATCCAGTACTCGCTCTAGGGTACTAAAGCCTCAGGGTGCGCAAGACGATGTACGGGAAGACTAAATTGGCGATTATGGACGTTTCCAGATGGTTGCGGAGTTAAGCGAAAAAGCGCCGCCGAAATCACTCAGCGTGAAGACCTCGGTGGCAGGCGCGGAAAGACGGCGCGAACCACGCTATCCATGCAATGACCCAGTGGAGATCCGGATTGTTCCTGGCGATGGCTCGCGCGTTAAAGGCACCCTCAAGGACATTTCCCGATCCGGCTTGCGAATCGAGATGGGCATGCCGGTGCTGAAGGGCGCCGAAATCGAAATCTTCCTGTCCAAGCAACTGTCGGTGACAGGCAGGGTGCGGCATTGCCGCCGCGTGGGCGCGAAGTATCAAGCCGGGGTTCTCATTGAGGAAGCCATCGATTCCTCCAAGCCAAGTGAACATCTCTCAGGCGAGCAACTTAGCAGCTACCTGGCTGGCCAAGGTCTGACGCTTACTCAAGTAATCCGGGTGAGAGACCACCTGGCAGTATGCAGCACGTGCAGAGTTCGCATGGTGGATACTTACTCAGCCAAGCCGCAGTCGCGCCGAAATTCTTCTTAAGTACTCGCGTGCCCGCTTGCTGGTATGGCTTCGGCTAAGGCCGCCGCTGCCGTAGCGCAATCTTCACGGCTCACATCGTAGTGAGTAACCGCGCGCATCTGACGGGCATTCGCAGAACTCATCAGCACGCCGCGCGCCTTCAGTCGCCTGTTGATCTCGCTGATGGCCAAGCCGGTTCCACTGATATCGAAGATCACGATGTTGGTTTGGACGTGTTCCGGATTCAGCCTTACGCCGGCGATTTTAGCGAGTTCCGCCGCCAGGTACCGCGCGTTGGCGTGATCTTCGCCCAGCCGGTGCGGCATTTCCTCCAGCGCGATCAGGCCGGCCGCGGCCAGCACTCCCACCTGACGCATGCTGCCGCCCAAGCGTTTGCGATACAGCCGGCCGCGCGCGATGGCTTGCTCGGTTCCGGCCACCATGGAGCCGGCTGGCGCGCCCAGGCCTTTGGACAGGCAGAACATCACGGTGTCGGCGTGTGCGGCTAATTCGCGGACCGGCTTGTTCAGGTAACACGCGGCGTTGAAGATGCGCGCGCCATCCATATGAACCGGAATGCCGGCGTCGTGCGCATGACCGGCGACGTTTTCGAGAACATCCAACGGATAGACCCGACCGCCGGCCATATTATGCGTGTTCTCAAGCTCGATCAGTCCCGTGGGCGCACTGTGCGGGCTGCCCGGCCGGACGAATTCTCGAATGGCGTCCCAGTGCAGAATGCCGTCTTCAGCCTGGATCGGGCGCACCAGGCATCCGGAGAACCACGCCGTCATGGCTAGTTCCCAATCCAGGATGTGCGCCCGCGATTCGCAGATCACTTCCTGGCCGTGCTGGGTGTGAATCTTGATCGCCACGGTGTTGCCCATGGTGCCGGTGGGTACGAAGACGGCGGCTTCCTTGCCCAGAATCTCGGCGGCGCGCTGCTCCAGCCGGTTAACGGTTGGATCCTCTCCGTAGACATCATCGCCCACTTCCGCCTCGAACATGGCGCGCCGCATGGCGGGAGTGGGTCGGGTGACAGTGTCGCTGCGCAGGTCGATCATAATGAGATGAATTCGGCGAAAACTTCGTTGGAAAGAAGCACGCCCCGATCGGTCAAGCGCAGCCGTTCGCCGTCACGCTGGAGCAATCCTTCGGTCAGAAACCGTTGGATGGGCGCCTCAAAGCGCGTCCATTGACCAGCGTTCGGGCGGATGCCCTCCAGCAGACGCAGGCCGACGAAGAATCGTTCTTCATCGCAGTCGGCGCGAGTGGAATCAAGGCGCGGCAACCGGCCTGGTTGCATTCGATCCACGTATTCCTGTGCTGTTTCGACGTTTTGCCAGCGCGTCACGCCATCGAAAGAGTGCGCGTCGGCGCCGAAGCCCAAGTAAGGCTCCAGCCTCCAGTACTTCAAGTTGTGCGCCGACTCGGAACCCGTCCGCGCGAAGTTCGAGATTTCGTAGCGCTGGATGCCCAGGCGGGCCAGTTCCAAAATTGCAGTTTCATAAAATTCCGCGATGCATTCATCGCTGGGGATCGCCTGCGCGCCGTAGCGCTTGCCGTTGAGCAGCACTTCGCTTCCCAGGCGGCTGTCTTGGTCGATTTCCAGCATGTACACGGAGACGTGCGGAGGGTCGAGCTTTTCGATCCACGCCAGCGATTCCTTCCATGACGCAGCCGTTTGGCCTGGCAGCCCCGCGATTAGATCGATATTGATGTTGGAGAGCCCGCCTTCGCGCAGCAGGGCTATCTCGCTCGCGACGATTTCAGCCGTGTGCTTGCGACCGGTGCGCGCCAGTTCGCCTGCGACGAAGGACTGAACGCCCAGGCTGACCCGATTGATACCCGCGCCCGCCCACTCGCGGGCTCGTTCCAGCGTGATGCCGCCGGGCGCGGCCTCAATGGTCGCTTCGCGCCACGGGCGGCCGGGAATCGCAGCCAGGATGCGGTTGAGATCTGTTGCCTCCAGCCGAGAAGGCGTGCCGCCGCCCAGATAAACCGTCTCCGGGAGCCAGGGCCAATCCTGCCCGGCGATCTCCCGCACTAGCGCGTCCACATACCGCGCCTCCAACCCGCGCGGGGAAACGCCCGAAGCGAAGTTACAATAAGTGCACTTCTGGGCGCAAAAGGGATAGGAGATGTAGACTCCCGGCATCTATAGCGAGACTTCCTCGCCCAATTGCTGGGTGATGGCATCCTGAATCAGTTCGGTGAGCGTTTGGCCGGTGCTTTCCAACGCGAAAGTGTTCTGGACGTCGTCCCAATCCAGCTTGTAGCTTTTCGAATGAGCCGAAACCCAGATCTGGCGCACCGGCGCGTTGGGGCTTATGACGAACTTGCCGGGAGGCGTCTCGAACTCGATGGCCAGCGCTCCAGCATTGAAGTCCGCCTCAAACTCGGCATCTTCGGATGCGGCGGCCAGGCGCTTGTATAGAGCAGTGAGGGTCTGATCGGCTCGCTTTTTGAACTCTTGTTCGTCCATAAGGCAAGGTCTCCGGAGGGGCCGAATCTTGATTCTAGCCGAAAACCCGGATTCCAGCCGAAAATCGGGCCGGAAGGCTGTATTTTTCCTGAAACATTCGGCGACTTTGGGCCAGCCTCGCTCATCTGGTACTCTTGGACGTTGACGCGCTATGGAATCCGGATGCGCCATGGAACCAGCCTGTATCAGACATACTGAGATCCCCCACACCTCGCGGCTGTTTTCCGATTTTCAATATCATTTCGATCGCGTAGCGCGGTTCTATCGGCACGCACCGGGTGACTCGGCCGCCTATTCCTCGGCGGCGCGCGAGATCGTATTTCCGGATGAGCGTCGTGCGGCGCTGGTAGCTGCTCTCCGCGCGCGCAATGGGGAAAGCGCTTCGTTGGACCAGTTGGCAAAGCCCGGTACCGTGGCGGTGGTGACCGGCCAACAGGTGGGTCTGTTCTCGGGTCCCGCCTATACCATCTACAAGGCTCTGACGGCTGCGCGGCTGGCGGCGAAATTGACGGAGCAAGGCATTCCGGCCGTCCCGATTTTTTGGCTGGCTACCGAGGATCACGATTTCGCCGAGGTCAACCATACCTTCGTATTTGGCGCCGATCACCGGCCGGTCACGCTCAGTGTGAGTGGAGTGGATGCGCCCGAGCATCCGGTGGGCGCGATCCCGATTCCCGATCCGCCCATCGATGCGCTGCGTAATACCTTGGCGTCGTTTCCGCATGGCGACGCGGTAACAACGATGGTGGCCGAGGCTTACCGCCCCGGCGCGACCTTCGGCGCGGCCTTCCAGGCTCTGCTCCAGCGCTTGCTAGCCCAGTTCGGCTTGCTGTTCATCGATCCTCTGGATGAAGCGGTGCGGCGGATGGCCGCTCCAGTTCTGCGAAAAGCCCTGGGCGATGGAGACCGGCTCAAGCAGCAACTCCTCGATCGTAACCGCGAACTCGAAGCGCAGGGTTATCACGCCCAGGTGCATTTGGAACAGAAGACGTCGCTAGCGTTCCTGCTGGAAGGCGATCGCCGGATCACGCTGCGGCGGCAAAATGGCGACTATGTTTCCAAGGACCGCCGTTACTCGGTCTCGCAGTTGATCGATTTGGCCGAGCATCTTTCGCCCAACGCCTTACTGCGGCCGGTGGTCCAGGACTATGTGCTTCCCACGGTTGCGTACGTGGGCGGTCCGGCGGAGCTCGCTTACATGGCGCAATCGGAAGTGCTCTATGAAGACCTGCTGGGCCGAATGCCCGTGATGCTGGCGCGCAACGGATTCACGTTGCTGGGCTCGCGCACCGCCAAGCTCATGGCGCGTTACGGTTTCGCGATCCCGGATTTTTTCCATGGAGAAGAGGCCGTGCGCGAACGCATCGCCCAGCAACTTGTGCCGCCGGGGTTGTCGCGGGAGTTCGAACAGACCAGGACCACAGTGGCCGATTCGCTGGATCGCATGCGCGGCGATCTGGTTTCTTTTGATTCCACGCTAGCCAAAGCCGCCGATAAGGCTCGCTCGAAGATGCTGTATCAGCTTTCCAAGATCGAACGCAAAACCGCGCGCGAAACGCTCGAGCGCAACCATCGGGCGGCCGAGGATGCCAGTTACATGGCCGGGCTGATATTCCCCGAGAAGCATCTTCAGGAACGCTTTTATTCGATTCTGCCTTTCGTCGCCAAGCATGGTCCGGAGTTGATGGATCTGCTGTACCAGCACGTCAATTTGGATTGTCCGGACCACAAGGTGCTGCTGGTCTGATCGCCCACCTTCATGAGAATCAATGCCGTTAAACAGGCCCTGGCCGCCGGCCAGGTGCAGCTCGGAACCGGGTTCGGCCAGTTGCGCTCGCAAGACGTGGTTCGCATCCTGCACGATGCGGGATTTCACTGGGCTTTCGTCGACACCGAGCACGGCGGATTCGATCTCGAAACCGTTCAGGACATCTGCCGTATCTCGGCCTTCGTGGGCTTCTGCCCGGTGGTGCGCGTCGCGGAACTGCAATATTCGCTGGTTGCCCGCGCCCTCGATGCCGGCGCGCAGGGGATCATGTTCCCGCGCGTCGAATCGCCGGAGCTGCTGGAGAAAGCCATCAGCTGGACCAAGTTTCCGCCCCTGGGCGTGCGCGGGTTTGGGCTGACCGGCCTGCAAGTCGATCATGAGAAGCTGAGCATTCCGCAGATCATCGAGCATCTCAACGCGCAAACCATGGTGGTGTTGCAGATCGAGACGCGGCGCGCGCTGGAGGCGCGCAATGAATTGCTGGCCGTGCCAGGCGTCGATGTGGTGATGGTGGGGCCGGCGGATCTGTCGGTGTCGCTCGGCGTGGGCGGCGAATTTCAGCATCCAGCCATGGTGGAAGCGATGGAGAAGATCCGCGACAGTTGCGTCGAGCGCGGCATCGCGCCCGGTACCCAGACGCGTTCCATTCCGCAAGCCAAATTCTGGCGCGAGCGCGGCATGCGATTCCTGGGCTGCAGCAATGAGACCGGGATGATGTACGATCGCGCCTGCGAGATCGTGCGCGAGTTGAGCTGAAATTTATGACGCTTGAGACACTCCGCGACAAGGAAGCGGGAACCCTCACCGATTTGCTCGGAATCGAATGGCTCGAGGTTGGACCAGGCTTTGCTCGGGGACGGTTCGATGTCCGCAAACAGCATTTGGCCCCGATCGGATATCTGCACGCAGCTAGCATCGTGGCCCTGGCCGATACAGCCTGCGGTTTCGGCTGTCTGATGTCGCTGCCAAACGGCGCGTCCGGCTTTACAACGGTGGAACTGAAGGCTAATTTCATCGGCACCGCGCGAGAAGGCGGCGTGAGTTGCCAGGCTCGTCTGGTGCACGGCGGACGAACCACTCAAGTCTGGGACGCTGAAGTCAAAAGCGAGACAACAGACAAAACGATCGCGTTGTTCCGGTGTACACAGTTCTTGCTGTACGGCGAGGCGCGCGCCTGAGCGCTTACATCGGCAGGGTGCTGATGGAATCCACCGTGAGCTTGCCGCCGTCCACTTTGCCGCTGACCTTCACCTTATGGCCGATCGCGGGCATCACTTTGTCCATGGAGGAACCTTCGATTTTCAGGATTTTGTTGTCTTCGGTGACGAAAACCACGGCTTCGCCGGCCTTCACGCAGCTCTTCACGCAGTTTTCGAACGCCTTCGGTTGGATCCATTCGGCCGCGGTTTTCGCTTTGGCGCCGCTGACCGCGCATTTCTGGTCCGAAAGATAGCCGGTGAATTCGCCCGCCCAGGCCGTCATGGAGGCCAGCGCGGACAGTCCCAAAACGACGCAAAGTTTTTTCACTAGAAGAATCCTCCCGAACAAGCCTAGCATGCGGTCAAGAAATGGCGCTTGTAGGGCATTAGCGAATGCGCGCCGCCGGGCCGGGCTGGTATACTCGAAATCGTCCTCACCCACCCGGCGCTGGAGTGGCGGAACTGGCAGACGCACGGGACTCAAAATCCCGCGGCCTTCACTGGTCATGAGAGTTCGACCCTCTCCTCCAGCACCAACAAACCAAAGATAGTTGTCGAGCAAATCGAAGCGGTTACCGGATGGCCGCCGGATGCTCTTGCGTGCCTATAGTGTGCCTGCTTTCGACTGGCCATGTCACCCGCTCGCAGACTTGCAACGCGAGCCTGACGTGATTCGCGGCGATATTGATGGGGCGTGGGGCGTCGGCCCGTGGGAAGGGGCAGTCATGAAGGGCACTCTCTCTTGGAAGACCCGAAGCACCGGTCCAAGTGCGTGGGCTCACACGATGGACAAATGCGTCCTTGAATACCCGGGCGGAGCCATGTCTTCACCTCGGTTTGTATAATTTTTGCCGCATCCATAACTCCTTGCGGGTCATACTGGCAATAGAGGCCGGGATCAGCACCAAACCGTTAGACATTCGTCGAACTGCTTGGATAGCTGGTAAAGTGGAAGTTGCAAGGTGCCGATGTTTCCGTATAGAATAAGCAAACTCACGTGACTACCATGAATCCTCAGGTACCCTCAAACCCACAGGCGATTGCTGATCAGGGTGAGAGAATCTACGCCGAGCGCTATAAGGCTCAGTTTGAAGCCGAACATCTCGGAAAGTTCGTAGCAATTGACATTAAGACGGGCCATGCGACGCTCGGAAGCACCTCTGACGAAGCCCTGGAAAGTGCGAAGAAGATCAACCCAAACGGTTTGTTTCATCTTATCCGAGTGGGTTCCCCCGGGGCCTTCAGAGTGAGCTACACCTCGAATGGCAACAACGATTGGCTCTACAGGTAGCTCTGGTAGCCCTTGCATCCGCATTAAGATCAGCGGAGCCTTCACCTCTAAAACACAAGAATTTGAAGTCACAGTCGATACGGGTTTCACTGGGTTCATTTCCATGCCGATCATGAGCGCGCTTCCGCTCGGTCTGCCGCTCTACGGAACGACCAGCGTCCAGTTTGGGGACGGAAAGACCGCAACCCGCTTCACTGCGTTGGGAGTAGCCGAACTTGGAAACGAATCGGAAGCTGGCGTCGTAATTCTAGAGCCGTCAACCAGCACCATCCTAGTGGGTATGGAATTCCTAAGCGCCTTCAAAAAGACGGTCTTCTTGCACCGAGGCGTTTTGGTTCTACTGGACCAGAGCGAGATGGACAAGACGCTACCACCAGATGTTGTGGAGGCCATCAGGCAAATGGCTTCTCCCGTCGAAGCACCGACCAAGCCAAAGGAAGAACCTCCTCCCGCAAAAGCCCCACCGCCCACACAGAATTAGGGCGCTACCACCTGAAGAAGCATGGCTACCCGTGATAATCTGATTAGCAAATGCCAAAGCTACGCTCTCCTCTACTCACTATGCCGCTCTATGAGGGGACGCCGGACGGAGCTCCTGATCCACATCTTCCCGCTGGGACCGAATATTTGATCATTAGAGAAATTCCTTGCCCTAGCACTGCTCCTAAAGTTCCGTGTATTGAGATCGAAGTGCAGGGATGGCGTTTATTGGCGGTGCAGGACGATAAGCGCTACCGCCTAGTTACAATCGTATTATGAGTCTCGAACGAACAAGGGCTCCTCGCAAGTGCGCGGACTGCGGGGAGGTTCCGAAGGCGGATGCAGAGGGAGGCATGAGATGCGGCTGCAAAGGTAAATCGTGGGCGCTGGTCAAGGGCGCGCCTGGAACGCTGGAGGAGAACGCGAGACTTGGCCAAGTTGGATTTGTTGGAACACGAGACGCCGATGGTGATTTCTACTACGTGTTGCCTGAAGGCCCGATCATTCACCTGTATGAAGACGGCACTTGGGACGTCAATAACTTCGCCACAGAAGAATCGTTAGAAGCTTACCTAGCTGGGATCGAGCCAAAGCTTGCCGATATCCGCCGCATGGTCTAAGGTGTTTGTTCCGTCGCTTTCTTTATTTGCGCCGAGCGCATCGTAGAGAATGCGAGCGTCGGGGCTGATCCCGAATTTAGACTCTAATCTCGGAACTCCTCGCCGTGCGCCGCTCCGTCCATCGATCCTGTCGAGAAGCCATGCTGAGCCTGGAGGAGTACGAACCGACCACCGTGCGCGTGGGCAGGCTTCTCGGAAGGCGGCGCGGGTTTCCACCGATGGATATCGGATGAGTCGGTATAATCACCAAAAGAGCCCTACTTCTTTTCGGCTGCGACTTGCCCTGGCGGTACTACTGGTGTTGTTGCGGGGGGCGTTTGCTTCGCGATTAATGCATTGTACGTCTCATTCGTTTGGGCGATTTGGTTAAGATAAAAACGCCCCAAAACCTCCGGGTGATAAACCCTTTCGAAGTCCGCCGTAGAGAATTCGTGTTTATAACCAAGATGGTCAGCCATGAGTTTGAGTAGCTTGTTGGCTTTGTCTTGGCGTATCCGGCCACCCTCGTCACTACTCAATCGCTGGTCGAGGAAGGCTGCGTACAGTTCTTGCCAGGCGTCTCTGACTGGTCTCACATCGTAGAAAAGAACGTCGATCAAATTTAATGCCTGTACAGGTTGCTCTGCGAAGAGCGTGGCGCGCCAGCGCATGAGAGTCA
>DATJWJ010000102.1:0-9247 GCA_035501355.1 Bryobacteraceae bacterium
CCCATAAGCGTCCGCCGTGGACTTCGACAATCGACCGGCTGATGGATAGGCCCATGCCCATGCCGTTGGGCTTAGAGGTGTAGAAAGTATCGAACATTCGCTTTTCGTCCATGGGATCGATGCCCGGCCCGGAATCACGCACTGTAATCAGCACTCCGTCCGGCTCGTGGTTTTCCGACCGTATCACCAGCAGGCGCGGCCGGTCCGTAACGCTGCTCATCGCTTCGATGCCGTTGAGCATCAGGTTCACCATCACTTGTTGCAACTGCACCCGATCGCCGGTCACTGGCGGCAGCTCGGGCGCCAGCTCGGTTCGCATCACGACGTCGTTCCTCGACGCTTCCACCTGCAGTAGAGCAACTACGTCGCCCACCAGTTCGTTCAAACTGACACGCTCTCTTTCAGGCGGCGCTTGGGTGAACATGGCCCGAATATGCCGGATCACTTCACTCGCCCGGGTGGCCTCTCGAGCCGTGCAGTCGGCGGCCGCCAGCGCTTCCGGCACATTGGGAGGCTGGTTGCGAAGCCACATGACGCAGGCATCGGCGTTGGTCGCCACGGCCGCGAGCGGTTGATTCACTTCGTGCGAGATCGACGCTGCCAGGGTGCTCATGGCGCTCATTCGCGTCGCTCGAGCCAGATCGCCTTGCGCGCTATGATACGCCTCTTCGGCCCGCTTGCGCTCGGCCATTTCGGCCTTAAGCCGTGCATTGGTCCGCTGCAGTTCTCGGGTTCGGTCCTCGATGCGTGTTTGCAGGTCAATCTCCACCCGTCTTCTCCAGGAGCTGATCCAGCTGGCGGCGATTGAGAATGCCGCACATTCGATGAACAAAGGCACTCCCTCTGGATTCAAGCGCCAGGTATATGGGGGAGGCAGAAAAATATAATAAATGGCTAGCGTGCTAAGCCCCACCGCCAGCCACCCCGACCACTTTCCACCCACCCAGGCGCTGGCCGCTACCGCCGCGTAGAACAGAAAATAATCGCTAGCCGGTGGAATCGCACGCAGCGGAAACGTCAGGCCCAAGGCCACCGATACAAGCAGCACGGCCACGCCCACCGACCGGAGCGGGGATGGCCTCTCCGGGAACTCACCTTCCAGGTCTTTCATCAATTTCTATAGCGCCTTCCTAGCGGCTTTTCTTGAGGTTATCCGATTCGGCATCCCCGCAGCCAGGTAATCTAACCGGCACCCGGCGTTGAAATTCGGGAGCGCCACACCCCAACCTGTTAAAATCATCTCAGCGTTGTGCAAATTGGCCGGTACCGAATTTTGGATGAGCTCGGACGCGGTGCGACTGGCGTCGTTTACCGGGCCCAAGATCCCGCCATCGGCCGCATTATTGCCATTAAAACCATCCGCCTCGCCGACATTACCGACCAGGCCGAGCGCGAACGTCTGCAAGAGCGCCTGTTTCGCGAAGCCAAAGCCGCCGGCGTCCTCTCTCACCCCAACATCGTAACCATCTACGATATTGCCGAGGAAAACGGCCTGGCCTACATCTTCATGGAGTGCGTCGATGGCCCGTCGCTCGAGAAAGTGCTCAACGGCCAGCAGGCGCTCGATCCGCAAACCATTTTCTCGCTTCTGCGCCAAACCGCCACCGCACTCGACTACGCGCACAAAAAGGGCATCGTTCATCGCGACATCAAGCCCGCCAATATTTTGATCCACGAGGGCGCCACCGCCAAGATCGCCGACTTCGGCGTTGCCAAGATCCTTTCCCAGCAAATGACCCACGCCGGCGTCATGATGGGCACGCCCAACTATATGTCGCCCGAGCAGGTGCAAGGGCACGCCGTGGATGGCCGCGCCGATCAGTTCTCGCTCGCCGTCGTCGCCTACGAAATCTTGACGGGCGAGAAGCCCTTCGTAGCGGACCAATTGCCTTCTCTGTTATTCCGCATCGTGCGCGAAGACCCGGTTCCGCCGCAGCGCCTCAACCCCACGCTCGCTCCGCAAGTGGAAGTGGTGCTGCGCAAGGCGTTGTCCAAAAACGCATCCGATCGCTACCCCCATTGCACCGAGTTCGTGGACGCCCTGGCCGCCGCTTGCGCCTTCAATCCCGCTTGGCACGCGCTTCCCAGGGCCGTCGCTCAGAACCTGCCCACCGTGGGAGGCGGCCTCACCGCCGGTGGCGGCGCGCGTCCTAGCGTCCCCGAGATTCCCCGCGCACCCGAACCGGACTTTGTCCCACAAGCTCTGCCGCCCGATTTTCTGGACACCACCCAACGCGAGCGCGCCCGCAGTCCGATTCTCAAGAGCCTGGCCTGGATGTTGGTCGGCATCGGCCTGGTCGGACTGGTTTTGTTCGGCGCGCAAAAATATCTTTTCAATCGCTATAGCGAGCCGCCGCCGCAAGACGCGAATAACCAAGTCCAACAGCAGGACCAGTCCAGTTCCAAGCCCAGCCCCATGGGCGACGCGCCAGCGCCCAAAACAACGCCTCCGCCCGAGAGCACGCCTGCGGCGACGGCTCCGGAATCAACCAAGCCGGAGGCCTCCACGCCCCCAGCCTCGACGCCCGAAAAACCAGCCGCCACGGCCCAGCCGGTTCCGGAACCCCCGCCAGCTCCGCCTGAGACCCGTGCTCGCTCCGTCCCACCCCCTGTAATCGCGCCGAAATCGGACGCCCAACAGCAAGTGCAATTCGTGACCGAGCCCGCCAACGCCCAATTGACGGTCGACGGTAACCCCGATCAGAGTTGCAAGACGCCCTGCCTGATAGCGCTTAGTCCGGGCCGCCATTCTCTGAATGTGCGCTTGGACGGCTATCGTCCCTATCCGCGCATCTTCACCGTTCCGGACGAGCGGGAAATCTTTCTGCAATTGAGCAAGGCCGGCGGCACGCTAAGCATCACCTCCAGCCCGCCCGGCGCCAATATAGAAATCAACGGCGAGACACAATCCCGGCGCACCCCTGCAATCTTCAACTATCCTCCTGGAAACTATCGGGTCAAAGTGAGCCGCAACGGCGCTTTCCTCGAGTTTGATGTGCAGCTACGCGACGGCGAATTCGTCAACAAGAAAGTAGACTTCTAGAATGAAGCTGCGTCGCCGCGGCTTCTTCGCCGCGAGCGGCACGACCATTTTGGAGAGAGCGGCTGCGTTGACAGTGCGGGCCAGCACACCTGCGGTGGTAGCGATCTCAAGAAGCTCCCGCGCTTCGAAATAGTCGCGGGGCTCGAGTGCACGGGCAATGGCGGCACCTTCTAGCAGCCGCGCGTGGCCGGAACGCACTGGGCTTTCGGCAGCGTGGGCAACGGACGATGGGCCGGCGTCCGCTTCCGCGACGTCCTGGCCAACTCCGGCGGCTCACTCCGGCCCAGTGGGATCGCGAAGTGAACAAAATGACTTCAAGCCATAGCCCTCCGAGCCATACTCCCTCAAGTTGCGAAGGCGATATGCAACGGTATCGCAATCGGGACGATGACTTACCCAGGAGGCCACCTGGGAGCACAATTTATCCCGGTAATGAGGCCGAAGTTGCCAACCGCCGTCGAGATCCTGCCTTATCTCGAAACCATCGACGCTCACCGCTGGTATTCAAACTGGGGCCCGCTAGTGACACGGCTCGAAGAACAACTGGCGCGGCGGCTATCCGTTCCCAGCGAGTCGGTGGTCACTGCCGCTAATTGCACCGCCGGCTTGACCGCCGCACTCCTGGCCCGCGAAGTGCCCGCCGGCTCGTTTTGCATAATGCCCTCGTGGACATTTGCCGCTACTCCGCACGCGGCCCGCGGCGCAGGACTGATTCCTTGGTTTCATGACGTTGATCCCGCCACCTGGGCGCTTAACCCGGATACAGTCGCGGACAGCGTAAAGCAAATGCACCCGCGGCCCGGAGCCGTGATCGCCGTTTCGCCTTTCGGTGCGCCAATTGATATCCAGGCCTGGGAGGCGTTCGAAGCTCACACCGGTATTCCGGTAATCGTGGATGCCGCGGCCGGATTCGATACCGTCCGGGCCAGCAAGATTCCTTGCGTCGTGAGCCTACACGCAACCAAAATCCTGGGTGCGGGGGAGGGCGGCTTCATCTCGACCACGGATGCCGGCCTGGCCGATCGCCTTCGGGCTTGCTGCAACTTCGGATTTCGAGATTCGCGTAGCGCGATGGCCCCGGCGATGAACGCCAAAATGAGCGAGTATCACGCGGCCGTTGCACTGGCCAGCCTGGCCGCCTGGCCATCCACGCGCGCGCAGCACACCCGTATCTCGGAGCGGTATGCCGCAGCCCTTGCGCCTCTCGCGGAGGTGACCCCTCAGCCGGGCTACGGCATTGGCTGGGTGTCCGCCACAACCAGCGTCCTGCTGCCTCCCGGTTCCGCACTATCGATTTCCGAACGCCTCAATCACACCGGCATTGAAAGCAGATCCTGGTGGGGCGCTGGATGTCACCTGCAGCCGGCATTTGCGGATTGCCCCAGGGAAGTTCTGGCTACCACCGAAGACCTCGGAAGCCGTGTCCTGGGCCTGCCGCATTTTCTAGACTTGCGCCCATCAGACGTGGATCGAGTTGTCCAAGCTCTTTCCGAGACTCTAAGGGCATGGTCGCTTCGGAACTTGTCTGAGAGAATCTCCGAGACGCGCCACTACCTGGTGGGCACCCCTGAGCCGGAGCCTTGCTCCAAATGATGTCTCAACAGGATTACTGGAAAGAGCACTATCGCTCGCTGCACGTCAAGAAAACAGAACTCGGGACGTTCAAGTCCATGGATTACCCGAACGACCGGCTTCAGACTCAGACTTACGCGCACGTCCTGGAGGCGTTGGGCCGGCTCAATCATCAAACACTGCTGGATGCTGGTTGCGGCTGGGGCCAGTTTAGTCTCATGGCTCACTTTCTTGGTGCATCCGTTACAGCCGTGGATTTCGTGCCTGAAACCGTCCAGTCGCTGCGGGAGCAGCATCCCTTCATCCGCTGGACAGTTGCGAATTTCTCGGATCCGAAAGAACGATCCTCGCTCGGCTTCTTTGATCGCGTCTGCGCTGTCGAGGTTTTGCAATATGCCGACTTCCGTTTCACGGTCTCCAACCTTTGGGAACTCGTGGCCCCGGGTGGCCGGCTGGTGGCTTGTGTCCCCAATGCCCTGTGCCCGTTCGTGCAAGGTGTGCACCAGCGCCTGGATCGCTGGATTCCCGTCGCACCACAGCAGATCGCCGGCCTTGCTCGCACTCTCCCCGATTTTTCGGCACTATACCTGCGCGGCCTGACTTATCTCGAGGATCAGAGCTTCCTGCCTTATTCGGCCTCGCCCTGGGGCACAGAAATCGTGGGCACTCCAAACCGTATCGTTTTCTCGATGCTCCGCCAATAGCCATGCCCGGCTTCCGCATCTTCGACCTGAACAGTCCGAGCGATGTAAAAACCTGGCTGGAGATGTGGAACTCCTGGCCGGAGCGTGAAGTCTTCGGTCACCCGGAATATCTCCGTCTCTACGACGGCAAATGGTCGCCCGGTCGATGTGCCGCGTGGCAAAGCGAGGGGGTGCAAGTGTTGCATCCATTTCTTCTGCGCGATTTGGCGGCCGAGCCCTTTTGGAGCGGTCCTCAGGACAGCCTGTTCGACGCCACTTCAGCCTATGGCTATGCAGGACCCTACGTTTGGGGCCAGGGTTG
This sequence comes from Bryobacteraceae bacterium, assembly GCA_035501355.1. GTDB lineage: Bacteria > Acidobacteriota > Terriglobia > Bryobacterales > Bryobacteraceae > Palsa-89. The sequence goes on from DATJWJ010000102.1 coordinate 5,621, forward strand.
CCGGGACAGCGCCGCTGCGCGATTCTGGTCCGAGTTCCAAGGTTGGGCGCGGGACCATCAAGTCGTCTCTGAATTCGTGCGGCTGGGCCTCTTTCCTGGCGCGCGGCTACGCTATCCGGGCGAGACCTGGCAAGCGGCAAAACAGATCGTCCGGTCTTTGGATATCGAAGAAGGCACTTTGTGGGCGGACTTCGATCACAAGGTTCGCAAGAATGTCAATAAGGCCCTCCGCTCGGGCGTCAGCGTCGAGATCGATACCGTAAGCGCGCGACTGCCGGATTTTCTACAAATCTACAACCACACTCTGAGCCGCCGAAGCGCACTCGACAGTTACTACTTTCCAAGCGAATTCTTCTTACAACTGCGGCAACGGATGTCCGGGCAGTTTGTCTACTTCCACGCCATCCTGGACGGAAAACCCGTCTCCACCGAGCTGGTCCTGATTTCCGAGCGCGCGGTCTACTCGTTCCTGGGCGGGACGCTCGAAGGAGCGTTCCATTGCCGGCCCAACGACCTTCTGAAATTCGAAATCATGAAGTGGGCCAGGCAGCATGGTAAATCAAGCTTCGTTTTGGGCGGAGGATACCGCGGGGAAGACGGAATCTACCGCTACAAGCGTGCCTTCGCTCCGCGCGGCCAAGTTACCTACTTTCTAGGCGGCCAAATTTTCGCCGGCGAGTTGTATGCTGCCCTCGTGGGCGCAAGAGAGCGCTTCGCATCTGAACATGGCCAGGACTGGCGCCCCAGTCCAGGATTTTTTCCCGCCTATCGAAGCTGAAAATCATGCCTGAGAATCTCATCGATCGCCTCGGATTTCCAGGCCGGCGCATAGTCGCTTATGGGGCCGGTGTCTCGCTCCTTCAGATGCGCGCCGTCACTTCTCTCGACATCGCATATGCGGTCGACGACACTCCCGGTCTGGCCGGAACCACGCTGGATGGAATCCCGATCTTTCCCTCCTCACGACTGCAGGACGAACAGCGCGACGGCTTGTTGGTTGTGATCTTCGCCAACCTCCCTCGCACCATTCTCGCCATTGCTCAATCGCTGAACTCGATGGGTTTTGTCTGGGGCCGGAATTATATTGATTGCTCATTGCTGCATTTCGAAACCATGGCGCCGCGCCTGCGCCAATTGGGCATCGAGGGGAGCCGCGATCTGTTCTCTCGCGTGCGCCTCCTGTCGCTGTATTCCTCCGTGTCCAGCATGTCTTACGTCGCGGGCACCTGGCTTTTCACCGAGCTGCTTGGAAACATCCCGGCCAGCGGCGCCATCGCCGAATGCGGCGTCTACAACGGAGGCAACGCTCTGATCGCTTTGCTGTGCGCCGACTGCGCTGCCGAGCGTCTGTATCACCTGCTGGACAGCTTCGAGGGTTTCCGCGAATATTCATCCGTCGATCCTGTTTCGCGCCGCGGCGAATTTCGAGACGTGCAATTTGCTTCCCTTTGCGATATCTTCCGCAACTTCCCGAATATCCGGATTCATAAAGGTTACTTCGCCGAGACACTTCCGTCGCTCCCGGAAGAATCCTACGCGATGGTTTACATGGATTGCGACCTGTACGAACCGACGCTGCAGCTCATGGAATACTTCTACCCGCGCATGGCCCCAGGCGGTTGCCTGCTCTGGCATGATTATTGGATCCCCGAACAAGACCCGCCGCATGTGAAACCGTTTCGCGGCGTCAACCGCGCCGTGCGCGAGTTTCTCGGGCCGGAGGCGGACCGGCTGATCGTTTTCCCCGAGACCACCCACGCGCTGCTGATTCGCTAGCCAGGAGTTCGCCGGCCTGCCATTCCATGTCCTCAACCGTGGCGCGCTGATCGCACACCAGCGTAATCAACCTGCGAGAAAGCTTGTGGCTCTCTTCAAACGATGCCGGCACGATGCTTTGAATCGGCCAATGCACCGGAGCGAAGATTCTCGCGGCGTGCAATTGCCGCAGAATTCGATCGCGAAGGCCGCCGCGGGCTCGAAGAGGGAACCCCAGCGGAACAATCTCCGGGGGGAGTACCGGAAAAACGGCCTGGCGACCGGCCAATTCGAGCAGCTTGGCGTAGTTGGCGCGGCGGCGAGTCCGGATGGCATCATAGTCTACGCTTGAAAGTATCGCCCGGGAAAGATCGCTGGCGCGAAACAGACCAACAGGAAATTCCGACTCCACCCGCTGGAACTGCGCGAACCAGTTGTTGCCGCCGCTGGGCTGACCGATGAGATCGAACTCGCGGCGCTTCACATTCACTTCCACCGCCTCACGCCACCAGTTGAGCGGCGGCGGTTGCAGCTTTATCGATTCGACTCCCGTTTCGCCTTGCGCCACCAGAATCCCCGAATCAGGCACGCCCAGAAATTTTCGGGGGCTGTACAGAATGCCAAGGCTCTCGGGAAACTGCTGCGGCAGGAACAGTGCCTGGCTCGCATCCTCGACTATGATCGCGCCTTGGGAGGCGGCTGCGGCCGCCGGAAAACCGCGGTTCGGAAACCCGAAATAATGAATCGCAAGCACCACATCGCCGGGCTGAATCTCACCGATCCAACTTCTGTTTGAAACGCGCAGCCGGGCGTCAATTGCGTAGAACCGTATCGCGACTTTCTTGTGGAGAAAAGGTGTCAGGATGTCGCCGCAAAGATATGAGGGCAGCCATGCGGTCTTGGGCTTGCGTGCCTCAATTAGGGCGGTCAAGGCGCAGCGCACGCTCAAGAAGTACTGAACATTTCCGGCGCCGAAGGGCATCGTTGTCGCCTCGGACATCGGCTCCAGGGCGAAGACGCCACCCAGTATGCAGGAATCGCGTCTGGCCGGCATCAGTGTCGCTTGCGGCACCAGGTGTGCCACATGTCGCGATATGCGTTCTCGACATCGCGCACCAAGCCAGCTTCATCCATGAACGGCGAGGCGGCGAGCGCGCGGCGCAGTTCGGACCTAAGATCGGGCTTTTCAGGAATCACGCCGGCGAGAAACAGAGCGATCTTGAGATACTGCTCGGGCGTGTGAGCCACGAAATCGGCTAAGCCTGCCGCCGAAAGTATGCTAGCGCCGTCGCGCTGGACAGCCAACCGTCCGGCCAGCGTTACTACTGGAACTCCCATCCAGAGCGCATCCAGTGTCGTAGTGCCGCCATTGTACGGAAACGGGTCGAGCGCAAGGTCGATCAATCCATAACCCGCTAGAAAGGTCTCGGCCGGGCTGTGACCTGCGAACAAAAGACGCCCGGCCTCGATCCCATCCTCCTGGAACCATTGGCGGTAACGGTTCTGGAAAGCTGTGGTTTCCATCCCCCGGAACTTCAACAATAGGCGGCTTTGCTGGACCAGGTGTAGGATTGCTGACCAAAGCTTAACTGCATCCCGGCTGATTTTCTGTGGATTGTTGAAGCACCCGAAGGTAATGTAGCCGCGCTCGAGACACGGCGCTGGTTGAACCGCCAGGTCTGCCCGAAATGGCCGATAGCAGCCCTGAGGACGCCCGAGCCGGTACACCTGCTCCGTGAACAGGTGCTCCGTTCCAGGGCAGGGCGTCTCGGCGTCGCCCAGGAAGTAATCGATAGTCGTCATTCCGGTTGTTCCCGGATATCCCATCCAGGAGACTTGAACGGGAGCGGGCTTGCGAGCGAATGCCAGGAG
>DATJWJ010000103.1:0-12762 GCA_035501355.1 Bryobacteraceae bacterium
AGTTGCAGCGGCAGCAGCATCGCGAGCTTCGGACCGCCGAACTGGAAGCCCGCCGGCATCACCCCGATGATCTCCCGCGGCGTTCCGTCGACAACCAGATTCCGGCCGAGCACCGCGCGGTCTCCACCGAATCGCGCCTGCCAATATCCATACGTGAGCACCACTTTCCTGGGAGCATTGGGCGAATCGTCCGCTGCCGAAAACGATCGGCCGAGAACTGGCTGGATGGCGAGCATCGGCAGAAAACCGTCTGTGACCAGCACGTCGCGAACCACTTCGGGCTCAGCCAGGCCCGTCACGTTGGACGTATCGTCCTGCCATAGCGCAATGTCCTGAAACGTCCGCCCTTCCTCGCGGTAGGTGAAATAGAGGAACGGCGCGATGTTCGCCTCGACGAAGTTAATTCCCGGCGCAGTGTGATTCACTGCGATCAGGCGGTCTGCCCGCGGATAAGGCAAAGGCTTCAAGAGAATGCCCTCAATCACGCTGAAAATCGCACTGTTGGCGCCTATCCCGAGCGCCAAGGTAACCGCGGTGACAACGGTGAACATCGGCGCATGCATCAACCGGCGCAAGACGTGTTTCGGGAGCATGTTACTAATACGGCGAATTGCCGCCAAAGTTTCCAGCGAGTTGAAAGTTTTTCCACCGCCGGCTCATTAACATCCAGATGACTGTCGAACGGGTTGTATTTACCTTCCTGGCGCTCGCCAGCCCTTGCGCCGCGCAAACTTACACCCTCTCCGACTGCAAGGATGGCGCCAGCCTTACAGTAAAGATCGACTCCCTGGTCTCCACCACAGGGCCCATTCAGAGTAACGGCGGCCATTCGTACAACATGATCTTCTTTGGCGACTTCACGCTCACCGTGAACGGCTCAACCCACACTTATCCCTCCGTGCTTGGCTCCGCAGGAATAAACTACACTCCGGCGGTGGGAAATCTCACGGACTTCCTGATCGAGAGCGACGACCCGAGCGTTAGGGCGGTAGGAAATTTGCAAGCTGTCGGAGACCTGATCCCCAATGCTCTGTTGCCCCAAACCCTGCCTCCAATTTCGGCGTGGAACAATCCGACCAGCGATTACATTCAGTATGGAAACCCGGTGGTGACAGACTACATCGACACCGTGGGCGAATGCACGTCCGGCACCGGCAGCGCCACTCCCGCCATCAACAATGTCATCACGGCCAGTGCATTTGGAGCTTTCAACGCTATTGCGCCCGGTACCTGGATCGAAATCTACGGCACCAACCTGGCCCCTGACACGCGCCCATGGGCCAGCAGCGATTTCAACGGACAGACCGCGCCAGAATCGCTCGACGGCGTCCAGGTCACTGTTAACGGTCAGAATGCCTACCTGAGTTACATCGCCTCCAATCCCGGTCAAATCAACGCGCAGGTGCCGTACACCATCCCGGTCAATCAAAAGGTTCAGGTTGTCGTAAACAACAATGGCGCACTCAGCGCACCATACGACGTCGCATCGAGCGGGATTCAAGCGGGCCTGCTTGCTCCAGCCTCCTTCAAGATCGGCGCGAATCAATACGTGGCGGCGCTGGCGTCCGACGGAGTCACCTACATTCTTCCAACCGGTGCGATTCCGGGCGTCGCTTCGCGCCCCGCCAAACCCAACGAGACGATCACCATGTATGGAATCGGGTTTGGCTTGGTTTCGCCCCCCACCGCGGCCGGTGAGATCGCCCCAGCGTCAAGCAGAACGCTCCTGCCCTGGCAAATCTCGTTCGACCAGACGCCGGCCGAGTTCACGTATGACGGGCTTGCCCCTGGCTTGGTCGGACTATATCAGTTCGATGTCGTGGTGCCATCGATACCCGATAATGATCTGGTTCCTTTGAAACTGACTCTCAGCACGGAGGCCGGCGCACAGACCGTCTACATCGCGGTGCACCAATAGCTATTGCGAGGAGTGTCCGCCGCCGCGCCCCTCAGCTTCGCCGATGTGGAATGCCTTGAGCAGGTCTGGCAGCGCGTAATTGCCTTCGTGGCAGGCGTATTCGTACATGGGCGCGGCCGACTTCGCCATGGTCAGTTCGCCCTTCCAGGGACGCGTGAACGCCGTGGGATCGTCCACTTCGAATCGGTACAGAATTGTGTTGGCGTCCAGCAGGCTGAAGCGTTCCACCACGTGCAGATTTCTGTCCCAACCGAAATTACCGCCAGCGCCGTAGAAACCGCCCGCATCGTTGAAGTTGGTCGTATCCACCACCAGCGTGCCGCCTTCCCAATGTCCCACCGAATCGCCTAACCACAGCCTTACGCTGGACGGCAGATGAGGACGGCCGTCGAGTGCAATGATCCTGGTGTCGTGAATCATTTCGACGTTGATCACCAGCCGGTCCTGGGTCTGAACGATTTGGTAATTGCTGTTGTAGGAATAAGGAAGCATGGGCGGCACCGCGCTGACGAAAACCAGGCACTGATCCTGAAGACCCAGATCCTCAGCCCCGGCCGGATGCCGCATCAGTTCCATGCGGCGGCGTTTTGCGGCTGCGGCAGTGGGGGTCAGCGCGGGAATCCTGCCATCCGGCGGATCGGTTACGATAGACGTCCGCAACGTTTTCACGACGTGAGAACCGAACTCCCGGAACAAAACGTTGTAGGTGCCGACGCTGCGCGCAGCCTCGGCCGCCGATGGCTCTTGATTTTGAGCGCTGGATTGCTGTTCCCACTCGGCCGCCTCCGCGGGCGTGAAGAATTCCTTGTCCTTGAGCCGTGCGGGACGTTCCAGCGGAGTGGCTGTCGCGGAGTTCCAGATGCCCGCCAAATCAGGATGCGAAGCCGCCGGAGCCTGCGCGGCCAGAGGCCAGCTAATCGAAAGCGCCGCTGCTACCAACCATAATCTGGAACGTGCGAGCAATCTAGCTCAGTTTAGCCTATCGCCGCTCGACCATCAGCCTTTGACATTCTGCTACCGAATGCGTATCTTTGCGAGTAAGATGAATTGACCGACGCGCCGCCAAAAGTCGAATTAGAAGAGAAAGAGAGGGGTCATTCAAATGAAACTCACGTGCCGTTCTCCGATATCCTTTGGACCAGGCTTAGCCCTGGTGGCCGCCGCTTTCCTGATCGCTCAGGAGCAAGACCGGCAACCCATGAACAACCCCAACTTCAGCGCCACCGTTTACCAAGTGAAGGAGAACTCAACCGGGACCTTCGCCCACATCTATTTCCCGCCCGGTGTGCACACCAAATGGCATAGCCATGAAACGGGCCAGGTCATCCTGTGCGAAGAGGGCACGTGCATCAACGCACTAAAGGGCGGACCCGTGATCGAGTTGCACGCGGGCCAGACTTCCTATGCCCCGCCCGGCGTGCCTCACTGGCAAGGCGCCGCGCCCAATGCAGGCGGAACGCAATTCAACACTCAGCGCGGAAAAATCACCTGGATGGACGAAGTGACGGACGCAGAGTACAAGACCCCGGCTTCGCATCTCGCCATCGTCCCTGCCAAGAAGTAGGGATTTTCGAACCGGGTCCAATCCGGCTCGGCTGGCTTCGTTTTTTTAGATTTCATATAAAATCACGCCTCCCGTGCGCGGATACACCACTTGCGTCCAACAGGCCCGCTCGGCGGCGCGGTCACCGTATCCTGGATTTTTCAGGGGCAAAACCCGCCAAACCCTGCTACAATCAACATTTAGCGCTCCCGCGGGTGAGGTTCAGGGTGTTCTTAAGCGTTCAGGAACTGGAAGTTAAGAAGGTCCGTTTTGAGGTGGCCTTCCCGCCCGGCGAAATTGATTTTTCCGATGCCGGCCTCACTCAGGCGACGCCGCTCGAAGCCCAGGGGGCGGCCGAGCTTCTGGCCAATACGCTGGGAGAGATCCGGATCCGTGGCCGGCTGAAAGTCCGGATGCGCGCCGACTGCGACCGTTGCCTGGAGCCGGCCGAATTTCCGGTCGACTCGGATTTCGATCTCTTCTACCGGCCCGCTGCGGAGGCCGCGCCCGAGGAAGATGTCGAAATCGACCCGGGTGAAACCGAGATCGGCTTCTACGAAGGCGACGGTCTCGAATTGAAAGACGTTTTGCGAGAATATGTTTTGCTTGCGATGCCGATGCAGCTGGTTTGCCGGGAAGAATGCCAGGGTATCTGTCCAGTCTGCGGACAGAATCGCAATCTGGTGCACTGCGGATGCGAAATCAAGCCGCAGGACGACCGCTGGGCGGCGTTGAAAAATCTTCAAACCAAAGGATCCTTGAATGCCTAATCCAAAACGACGACACTCCAAGCGACGCACTTCCACGCGCCGGGCGCATGATTCCTTGCGCGCGCTGGGACGAGCCGAGTGTCCCAACTGCCATGAGCCCAAGTTGCCGCATCGCGCCTGCCCGCATTGCGGCCGCTACAAGGGACGCGAAGTGATCGAAGTGGCCGAGGAATAGGTCAGCCGGATAGCGGCGGACCTGATAAGATTCAACCTGCATGGTGACGATCGCGGTTGATGCAATGGGAGGCGACCACGCCCCCAAGTCCGAGGTCGAGGGCTCCATCCGCGCGGCCCGCTCGCTCGGCGTTGGCATCATTCTGGTCGGCAAGGAAGAAGTAATCCGAAAAGAGCTCGCGCAGCACGAAGGCGCCGGGGGCTTGCCCATTTCGATTCAACATGCCAGCGAAGTGGTCACTATGGAGGACAGCGCGGCCAAAGCGGTTCGCACCAAGCGCGACAGCTCAATCCGCGTAGCGGCGCGCCTGGTTCGCGACGGCACCGCGCAGGGCCTGGTTTCGGCCGGAAACACCGGCGCCGTCATGGCCACGGCCAAAATGGTACAGGGAATGATCCCGGGCGTCGACCGGCCCGCCTTGGCCTCGGCGTTTCCCACGCTCAAGGGCTCGCCAGTCGTAGTGGTGGATGTCGGCGCTAACGTGGATTGCTCACCGCGCATGCTGGCCCAATTCGCCGTGATGGGCGAAGTCTATTCGCGTGCGATCTTCCGCGGCGAGCGGCCCCGGGTCGGGCTGCTTTCCATCGGCGAGGAAGAACACAAGGGCAACGAGCTGACGCGCGCAGCCACCCCGCTGCTCAAGTCGCTCCCCATTAATTTCATTGGCAATGTGGAAGGGCGCGATATCTATACCGGGGACATCGACGTCATAGTATGTGACGGCTTTATCGGAAACGTCGCGCTCAAGGTCAGCGAAGGACTGGTGGATATGATCTCCAAGATGCTGCGCGAATCGCTGGAAGCCACAATCACGCGGAAAATAGGATACGTGCTGTCTCGCACCGCTTACCACGATTTCAAGAAACGCGTGGATTATTCCGAGTATGGCGGAGCTCCGCTGCTCGGCGTCAAGGGTGTCTGCATCATCGCCCACGGCCGTTCCAACGCCAACGCCATCAAGAACGCGATTCGCGTGGCCAAGGAGTTCGCCAGCGGGCATGCCAACGAGCGTATCGAAGAGGAGCTGGCTAGAGGCCCTTTCGCTAACGCCACCGTTGCTGCAAAGGCGGACTGATATGTCCCGTTTCCTCGCGGCATTCCTCCTGGCCGCGTCTCTCCTCGGCAAGGCGCCAGATCCGGTGAATTGGACGCTGACATTCGATACCGCGTCGGCCGCGCCGGGCTCTCACGTGCTGGCTCGGCTGGCGGCCAAGATCGATCCGGGCTGGCATCTGTACTCCTTAACCACGCCCAAGCCTCCCATCGCCACCACGGTGGTGCTCGACAATCCGTCGGTCGCGAGCGTAAAGCTGTATCAACCGCACCCGGTGGTCAAACTGGATCCTTCTTTTGGAGTCAACACCGAGACTTTCGGCGAAGCGGTCACCATTCTTCTGGACATCGAGTTGAAGAAGGATGCCGCGCCCGGCCCGCTCGAGCTGACCGCGACGCCGCGCTACCAATGCTGCAACGACACGATGTGTCTGCCGCCCAAGCGCAAGCCCACCTCCGCGACGCTGACCATCGATCCGGCGGCCAAGACGGAAGCCATCGTGATTCCTGCAGGATTCACCGAGTTTCGTCCGGCTGCGCAAGCGGCCACAACGGCGGCAGGCCCTGTCAGCGCGCCGCAACCTTCCACTGGTTTCGGTTTGTTTCTGCTTACCGCATTCGGCGCCGGGTTGGCGGCGATTTTCACGCCCTGCGTTTTTCCGATGATCCCGTTCACCGTCTCCTATTTTGTGAATCGGCAAACAGGCAAACGGCGCGACGGCGTCTTGCATGCGGTGCTGTTTTGCGCCGGAATCATCGTGCTGTTCACCGGACTTGGCGCTTTGATGAAAGCTATCGCCGGGCCGTTCGGCGTGGTGCAGTTGGGCAACAGCCCGTGGGTGAACGCTTTTATCGCGCTGGTATTCATCGTGTTCGGCTTGAGCCTGCTGGGAGCATACGAGCTGACGCTGCCTTCCGGCCTGCTCACGAAACTCAACCAGGCCTCCGAGCAAGGCGGCTATGTGGGAACCCTGCTGATGGGCCTCACCTTCACGCTCACCTCGTTTGCCTGCATCGGTCCGATCGTCGGGCCGCTGCTAGTGGCCTCGGTCCAGACCAGCGGCCTGCAGCCCGTCTTCGGGATGGGCGCCTTCGCCACCGGTCTCGCTCTGCCGTTCTTCGCGCTGGCCCTGTTCCCCTCCTTTCTTCAGAAGCTGCCTAAGAGCGGCGGCTGGTTGATGCGCGTCAAGGTGGTGCTGGGATTCGTGGTGCTCGCGATTTCGGTGAAATATTTGAGCTCCGCCGACCAGGTGCTTCAAACCAACCTCATCTCGCGCGAAATGTTCTTGGCTTCCTGGGTGGTGCTGTTTGCTTTGCCCGGCCTCTATCTGCTCGGGTTCCTGCGCCTGGAAGGAATCAAATCCGAAGATCATCTGGGCGTGGGCCGCATGTTAATAGCGGCGCTGTTCTTGATTTTCTCCATCAGCCTGCTGCCTGGTCTTTTCGGCGCTTCGCTTGGCAATATCGAAGCATTCATCCCGGTACAGGCCAAGAGCACCATGTTCACGTCCGCCGGGGGAGAAAGCAGTGCGCCGGTGTGGTTGAAAAATCAATACCGCGATGCGCTGGCCAAGGCGCGCGCCGAAAACAAGCTGGTGTTCATCAACTTTACCGGCTATGCCTGCACCAACTGCCATTGGATGAAGGCCAATATGTTCCCACGCCCGGAGATCCTGCCGCTGCTGAAAGATTTCGTGCTGGTGGATCTCTATACCGACGGCACGGACCAGGTTTCGGAAGAAAATCAGAAGCTCGAAGAGAAAAAGTTTGAAACCGTCGCCATACCTTACTACGCGATTTTAGATCCCGATGAGCATGTCATAGCGACTTTCCCCGGGCTCACCAGAAACGCTGCCGAGTTCGCCAATTTTCTCAAATCTGGAAATTCCAAGATCGCCAAAAACATATGAAGCTACTCCTTGTTTTCCTGGCGTCCGCGGCAACGCTCGCCGCGCAGGCGCCCATCCGCGGCTTTCCTCAAAGCGATTGGGCGTCGGAACACGCGCTCGAACAGAAGGCCATCGCGATGCCGGAGGCCAGCCGCCAGAAGACCTATCTGGAACGCATGGCCAAGGTGCCGCATCATGCCGGCTCGGCGGCCGACGCAGCCGTGGCCGAGTACGCCCTGGGCTTGTTGAGGGAATTCGGCCTGGATGCCCATATCGAGAATTTCGAAGCGCTGATTCCGTATCCCACCTCGCGCGCCCTGGAGATGACCGCGCCCGTGAGATTCCGCGCCGGATTGAAAGAGCCGGCCATCGCGCAGGATAGCTACACTTCCAACCCGACGCAATTGCCGACCTTCAATGCCTATTCGGCCTCGGGCGACGTTACCGGCCAGGTCGTGTACGTGAACTACGGCGTGCCGGAAGATTACGACTATCTGGCCAAGCAAGGCATCGACGTCAAAGGCAAGATCGTGATCGCGCGCTACGGCAAGAGCTGGCGCGGAACCAAGCCCAAGGTCGCCTACGAGCACGGCGCGATTGCGTGTCTCATTTATTCCGACCCGCGCGATGACGGATATTATCAGGGCGACCCATATCCAAAGGGCCCCATGCGTCCCGCCGACGGTGTGCAGCGCGGCAGCGTGATGGACATGCCCACCTACGTCGGAGATCCGCTCTCGCCCGGCTGGGCTTCCGAACCCGGCTCCAAGCGGCTCAGCATGGCCGAATCGAAAATCTTGATGAAGATTCCCGTGATGCCGATCTCCTACGCCGACGCGACACCGTTTTTGCAAAACCTGGGCGGACCGGTGGCGCCTCAGGATTGGCGCGGCGCACTGCCCTTCACTTATCACATCGGGCCGGGACCCGCGACAGCGCACTTCAAACTGGATTTCGACAACTCCACGCGGCCCCTGCACGACGTAATCGCGACCATTCCCGGCAGCACCTATCCCGACCAGTGGGTCATCTACGGCAATCATCACGATGGATGGGTGAACGGCGCGCACGATCCCATCAGCGGCGCGGCGTCGCTGCTCGAGACTGCACGCACCCTGGCTCAGCTTCGCAAGCAAGGCTGGCAGCCCAAGCGCACCATCATGCTGGCGCTCTGGGATGGTGAAGAGTTCGGGCTGCTAGGTTCCACCGAGTGGGCCGAAAAACATCAGGACGAGTTGACGCGTAAAGGCGCGGTCTATATCAACTCCGACAGTAATTCGAAAGGCACGCTGGGCGCTTCCGGATCGCACACGCTCGAAATGTTCATGACCGAAGTGCTGCGCGATTTGAAAGACCCGCAGAACGGAAAGAGCCTGCTGGAAATCGCCCGCACGCCCCGGCGCGAGCGCAGCGAGGCTCCGGCCGAAGAGCAAGGCCTTCCCGGGTTCCACCTCGGGCCGCTCGGCGCCGGTTCCGATTATGTCGCGTTCATCGATCATTTGGGCGTTGCCAGCTTGAACCTGGGCTTTGGCGGTCCGAACCTCAACGGCCAGTATCATTCCATCTACGACGACCCGCACTGGTTTGAGCAGTTCGGCGATCCCGGTTTTGTTTATGGCGCCGCGCTGTCGCAGGTCACCACCATGACGTTGCTGCGCCTGGCCGACGCGCCGCTGCTGCCGTTCGAGTTTGGCGAGTTTTCCAGCACCGTCAAGCGCTATGTCGATCAGATTAAGAAGCAATCCGGGACCAAAGTGGATTTCGGACCGGTCGTATCGGCTCTCGAAAAGACGGACTCCGATGCCCGGGCTTACGAAGCCGCCCTCAAAGCCGCGGCCGCGCAGGCTGACGCCTCTCGTTTGGCCAAGGCCAATGAAGCCTTGTATGAAAGCGAGCGCGGTTTGATTCTATCGAAAGGTCTCCCGTCGCGCGATTGGTACCGGCATCAGATCTACGCCCCCGGTTTGTATACCGGCTACGGCGCGAAAACATTGCCGGGGATTCGCGAAGCGGTGGAGGCGTCGCGCTGGGATGAAGCCAACGCTGAGGCCAAAGATGCCGGCCGCGCGTTGGAGCAACTGAACCAGCACATCGAGGAGGCGACGCGGCTGTTGGCGCGTTAGCGCTCGCGCACCGACTTAGCTAGAAACAACTCACCCGCAAGTTGTTCCTGCTCCTTGTTGCCCTCGGCGAGCCACTCTTTCCAGGCTTTGTTGTGCAGACGGTCGAGCAGTTCGAATTGCCGCCGCGCCTCCAGTACGCGCTGGCGCTGCTCAACCACTTTGGCGTTGCACTGGCGCTCGAGGTTTTCCAGTTCATAGACGCGGCGGCGCAGATGCTGCCGGTACAATTCCAGGCTGGTTAGCTCGAACGGATCGATGGAGGGCTGCGCCAGTACCTCGCGCGCCGATCGGGCGCCTTCAGCCTGGATTTCGCTTTTGGCGCCTGCCAGCCGCGCCAGTTCCGCGCGCAGCTGCTGCAGCTTCAGTTCTTCCAGATTGGCTTGCTCGGAGCGCCAGCGCCGGACCCGATCCAGAGGAAAATGGAAGCGCTTCATCCAGCCGCCATCATTCGGCCAGCTTGGCCAGCTCGCGCATGCGGCCCATGGTATCGGCAAAGGCGGAATGGGCGCCGGCGTCCTGCTTCAGGAACTCCAGCAGCTGCGGGCGCAGACGAATGGCTGCGTCCAGCTTGGGGTTCGCGCCGCTCGCGTAGGCGCCCAGGTTGATCAGGTCCTCCGAGCGCTGGTGCGTGGCCAAGGCATCGCGAATCTTCAGAGCGGCTTCTTTCTGTTCCTTCGTATAAAGCCGCGGTGCCAGCCGGCTCACCGACTGAAGCACGTCGATGGCAGGATAGTGGCCGGCTGCTCCAAGCTGCCGCGAAAGAATAATGTGGCCATCCAGGATTGCCCGCACGGCGTCGCAGATGGGCTCGTTGAAGTCGTCGCCTTCCACCAGCACCGTGAAGAACCCGGTGATGGAACCCTTCTTAAAGCGGCCGGCGCGCTCGAAAATCTTGGGCAGCAGATTGAAGACCGAGGGCGTGTAGCCTTTCTGGCTGGGGGGCTCGCCCGCGGCCAGGCCGATTTCGCGCTGCGCCATGGCCAGCCGAGTCACGGAATCCATCACCAGCAACACGCTCTTGCCTTGATCGCGGAAATACTCGGCCACAGCCAGCGCCACGAAGGCCGCGCGAATCCGGAGCGGCGCCGGCCGGTCCGATGTCGCCACCACCAGGACAGAACGCTTCATCCCGTCCGTGCCCAACTCGTGATCGATGAAGTCGCGCACCTCGCGGTTACGCTCGCCGATCAAAGCCACCACGCTGACGTCGGCCGAACTATGCCGCGACATCGCGCCCAACAGCGTGCTTTTACCTACGCCGCTGCCTCCGAAAATTCCGATTCTTTGTCCTTTGCCGCACGTGAGCAGGCTGTCGATGGCACGGATGCCGGTGACCAGCGGCTCGCTGATGCTTTCGCGGTCCAATGGGCCGGGCGCCGCCGCGTAAAGGTCGTAGGGTTCCTTGGCTCCGATGGGCCCGAGATCGTCGAGCGGCTTTCCGAATCCGTCGATGACACGCCCCAGCAATTGGGGACCAACCTCCATGCGTGCGTCTTCCTTGCGCGCCATGATAGGGTCTCCCATGTGCAGGCCATCCGTTTCTTCCAGCGGCATGGAGAGCACGCGCCCGTCCCGGAATCCGATCACCTGAGTGCGAATCGGGCGGCCGCTCTGCGTGACGATCTCGCAGAAGTCGCCCAAGGCCGCCACCGGGCCGGTCGACTCCACCAGCAGCCCCACCAGTTCGGTGACCGTTCCGGTCCAGCGGCAGGTCTCGATGCGGTTCAGCTTTTCGTAGTAGGGAGTGAGTTTCACTTAGACCCTCCGCACCAGGTCCGCAAAGCCACGTTCGATCTCCGCCAGTTGTGTTTCCACCGAGGCGTCCAGAGCGCCGCGCGAGGAGTCCAGGATGGCGGAGCCGCGCGGCAGGCCTGGGTCTGCGATTACCTCGATCGGCCGTGGCAGGCCCATTTTCTCCAGATGCTGCGCCACCATCGGTGCGTCGGCGCGCGATACCCGAACGCGATGTACTTCGCGCAGCTCGATTTTTTCAAATGCCGCCTTCAACAGGCCGAGCAGAGCCTCGGGCGCCACCGTCAATTCGCGGTGCAGGATGCGGCGGGCGATGGCGATGGCCAGGGCGACCACGTCCTCTTCGGCTTCGTGCCGGAAGCGCTGGCGCAGCCCGGCCAATTCTTCTATGGTCCGGGCGACTTGCAGATTCATGGCTTCGGTGTGAGCAGCGGCCTCGCTCCGCGCGGCGGCCTGGCCTTCCTGGAAACCTTGCTGGTAGGAAGACGCGCCCTGATCGGAATAGGCCCGCGCTTGCCCTACCGGAGCCGAACCGGCCAGCGGAGCATAGGCCGCCGCCGGGTACGCGCTTCCCTCGTGGGGGTGATCATCTAGCGGCCCCACCCGAGGCCAGGCAATCGCTTCGAGCGGGACGTCGCCGCCACGATGCAGTTTAGACGACATATTGCTCTCCCACCGTGCCCTTCAGGCTGATGGTTCCCTCCGCCTCGAGCTGCCGCACCACCGCGATGATCTGCTGCTGAGCTGCTTCCACTTCTTTGATCTTCACCGGTCCGAGCGCTTCCATGTCTTCGCGCAGCATCTCGGCGCCGCGCTGTGACATGACTTCGGTGAAGTGAACTTTCAGCTGATCGCTAGTCCCCTTTAAGGCAACGGTGAGGATTTTCCGGTCCACCTTGCCGAGGACTTCCTTGACGGCGTCGCTACCGAGCAGCAGCAGATCTTCGAACACGAACATCATATGGCGGACAGTGGCTACCAGGTTGGAATCATTTTGTTCGATGACTTCCAGAATTTCTTTGCTGGTCGCCGAGTCCAGCCGGTTGAACATTTCCGCCACGGCGCGAACGCCGCCGTACGACTCGCGGCTCATCTCGCCCAGGGCTTTC
Organism: Bryobacteraceae bacterium; assembly: GCA_035501355.1. GTDB lineage: Bacteria > Acidobacteriota > Terriglobia > Bryobacterales > Bryobacteraceae > Palsa-89. The sequence goes on from DATJWJ010000103.1 coordinate 12,333, forward strand.
AGCTTTTCGCCGATGATGGCCGCGATCTTGGAGATGATTTCCGGCGAGATCTGGTCCAGGCTGGCCATCCGGAGCGCCACGTCGGCGCGCAATTCCGACGGCAGCGAGGTCAACAGGCCCGCGGCTTGGGAAGCGTTCAAGTGGGACAGGATCAGCGCGATGGTCTGCGGGTGTTCGTTGTGGATGAACTTGGCGAGCTGCTGGGGATCGGCCCGCTGCAAGGTGTCAAAGCTTGCGATTTCGGATCCCAGCGTTTTCACCAGCCGGTCCAGCAGCTTGGTGGCGTGCTCAGGACCGAAGGCATTCAGCAGCATCTTGCGGGCGTAGTCGATTCCACCCTTGAGGACGTAGTCGCGCGCCATCGACATCTGGTAGAACTCTTCCAGAATTGCCTCGGCCTGGTCGTTGCTGATGGAGGTGATGCGCGCCA
>DATJWJ010000104.1:0-17053 GCA_035501355.1 Bryobacteraceae bacterium
ACCATCGGGTTCAAGGACGGCACCCCCATTTCCGTTAACGGCAAGGTGCACGCGACCGCGGTCGGGCTGCTGGAGGAGCTGAACAAGATCGGCGCCGAACACGGAATCGGGCGAATCGATCTGGTCGAGAACCGCTTCGTCGGCATGAAGTCGCGAGGCTGTTACGAGACGCCCGGCGGCACGCTGATCATGCAGGCGCATCAGGAGCTGGAGTCGCTCACGCTCGACAAGAACACGCTGCACTACAAACAAAAGCTTGCGCTCGATTACGCCGAGATGGTCTACAACGGGCTGTGGTTCACGCCGCTGCGCGAGGCGCTGGACGCGTTCTTCGAAGCCACCAGCCAGACCACCACCGGCGAAGTGACGCTCCGGTTGTATAAGGGCACTCTGCAACCGGTGAGCCGCAAGTCGCCATACTCGCTGTACTCGCTTAACATCGCCAGCTTCACCATGGGCGCTGAATACGATCAGAAAGACGCGCAGGGATTCATCAACCTGATCGGCCTGCCGATCCGCGTTCGCGCGCAAGCCGCGCAAGCCGCAAAACAAGGCAAATGAAGCTCTGGGGCGGCCGTTTCGAAGCGGGGCCATCGGAGGTGTTCGAGCGTTTCTCCGAGTCGCTTCATTTCGACCGGCGGTTGCTGGATGCCGATTGCCGCGGATCGCAGGCTTTCGCGCGGGCGCTGGAACGCGTGGGAATCCTGACCCCGGCCGAATGCGCGACGCTGGTGACGGCTTTCGACGGCATCCGCGAAAGCGCCAAGGCGCCCGGCTTCTTCGACGGCGCCACCGATGAAGACATCCACACCCTGGTAATCCGCAAGCTGAAGGAGCAGGTGGGCGCGCTGGCAGACAAGATCCATACCGGACGCAGCCGCAACGAGCAGGTGTCGCTGGATGTCAGGCTGTGGCTACGCGACCAAATCGACGGCATTCGCGACCGGCTGGCCAGCGTTCTGGCCGCGCTGTTGGCCATGGCGCGCAAGCATCCGCACGCCGTTGTGCCTGGCTACACGCACCTGCGGCGCGCGCAGCCGGTTTTGTGGCAGCATTACTTGCTGGCGTACTTTGAGATGTTCTGGCGCGACGCGGAGCGCTTCGGCGAAGCCCGCCGCCGGGTCAACGTGATGCCGCTCGGCTCGGGCGCTCTGGCCGGCTCCGGCTTTCCTTTCGATCGCGATGCCATTGCGCGCGAATTGGGATTCGACGAGTTCACGCGCAACAGCATGGATGTCTCAGCCGACCGAGATTTCGCGCTCGACTTTCTCTATGCGGCTTCCACCACCATGCTGCACTTGAGCCGCTTGGCCGAAGATTGGATTCTGTACTCGAGCGAAGAGTTCGGCTGGCTCGAATTGTCCGATCAAGTGACCAGCGGATCCAGCCTGATGCCGCAGAAGAAGAATCCCGACTCACTAGAGTTGATTCGAGGCAAGAGCGGCCGCGTATTCGCCGATTTGACTTCGCTGTTCGTGACGCTGAAAGGCCTGCCGATGACCTACAACCGCGATCTGCAGGAGGACAAAGAGCCGCTGTTCGATGCAGCCGATCAGCTCACCGGGTCGCTGGAGATGATCAAGGTGGTCATCGAGTCCACGCGCCTGAATCCGGAAAAGCCCGCGCAGGCGGCCGAAGAAAGCTGGACGGTGGCTACCGACCTGGCCGAAGCACTGGCGCGCGCCGGCACTCCCTTCCATCGTGCGCATCAACTGGTCGGCAGGCTGGTGCTTGAAAGCGTGAAGCAAGGAATGAAGCCGTCGGATTGGACCGCGGGGGACCTGGCCGCGTTCGCGCCCGAGTTCACGCACGATATTGCGGCGCTGCTCAATCCGAGTGAGGGAATGAAGACGCGCGAGATCGCAGGCGGCACCGGTCCGGCAGCAGTGGCGCGCGCTCTCGAGCAGGCCCAAGCGCGCCTCGATCAATGGAAGCGATGAACAAGACCTTTCGCCAAGGCCAGATCCTGAAGCTGATTCGCTCGCGCCGCATCCTGACGCAAGAAGATCTGGCCCGAGAGTTGAAAGACGCCTTCGGCATCAAAACCACTCAGGTGACCTTGTCGCGCGACATCCGGGAGCTGGGCTTGCTGAAGACTCCGGAAGGCTACCAGCAATTGGGTCCCGCCGCAGCCGGGCCGGAACTGGCCACCATCGCCGGCGAATTCTTGCAAGACGCGCGCATTGCGCAGAACCTGCTGGTGCTGAGAACCTCGCCCGGAAACGCGAACGCGCTCGCGGTCGCCCTGGATAAACAAGATTGGCCGGAAGTGGTAGGCACCATCGCCGGCGACGACACGATTCTGGTGGTGGCGCCGGATGCAGGCACAGCGGCGAAGTTACGCGACCGGCTTCTCGGCTTCGTCCAGCACGAATGAAGAGTCCTCGCGCTCGCCAGGCAGTGTTGGCTGGTTGAAACGGTTTCGCCACAGTGCATCGAGCTCCCGTAAGCCCATCACCACTTGGTCTAGTTCCAGCCCGACGGCGTAGTGGCTATACTCACGCTGCGAGTAGCGCACCTCGCCCAAAGCCATCCAGTCTCCTATTTCGATAGTGACGGGCGTATTGACCGGGAGCGGTTCATCCAGAACGATGCGCATGCCTTGGCCGGAGAGATCGATGGCGTGGCAAGGGATGGTCCGGCGCTTACCTCCCAGCAGGGTAAGCGCAGCTCTCTGGTAGCAGGCGATGCGCGGTTCGCGCCGCCTATCCATAGTGATCTTATCGCCCGGCGGTGCCGGAGTCTAAGGCTGGATTTGGAGAATCGGCTAGCGGAAGCTGAACAGCGCCCAGACCGCCAGGCCGATGACTGAAGGCAAGAGCAGCTCCATCCAACACTCGCCCAGCGCTCGCCAGCGGGTTGGGGAATCGCCCGCCACTTCCTCGCGGAGAGAACTGCTCACGCGCGAACGAAGGCTGGATGGCAGGCCGCGAACCGCGCGTACAATCTCTTCCTTGCCTTTACGATCGGCGATCAGGATGGTAGCCGAATGGATGCCGTTGGTGGACTGCTCTAGCTGTTTGCGCAACGGGGGAGGAACGTCGTCGACCGAGCGATATACTTCGGTCCGGTTTCCAACGGAGATGAAAATTGTCGAGCTTTTCAAAGTGACGCGTGACATGGCGAAACTTCATTCTCCGGGTTTACGTTATTACGGCCGCCGGCACCGCGGCAAGGCCGGCCGGGGAATTTTCACTCCCCGCATGTTCCAATATAACCTGAATGAACCCCAGAGCGGCTTTTGACAGCGCTTTGTCCTTGCGGTAAATGAGGGCTACTTTGCGATCCATGGGTTCTGGACCTAGCGGGACCGCTGCCAGCCTGCCTTGCGCCACTTCCTCGCGGCAGTTGGAGGCAGCCAGGAAAGAGATACCCAGGCCCGACATGACAAAGCGCTTGATCATCTCGGTGGAGTCCAGCTCCATGGCGATTTGGATTTCGCTCTCCACCGGCTCCATCCAGACATCCAGGCGAGCGCGAGTGGTTCCGGACTTGGGCATCAGCAGCGGCTGGCCGATCAAGTCGCGCGGCGTAACTTGACGCCGGTGCGCGAGCGCGTGTTTGGCCGGAAGCAGCAGGATGATTTCGTCGGAGTGAATCTTGACCACCTGCAGCTTTTTGTCTTGGACCGGCAGCTGGGTGATACCGAAGTCGGCCAGATTGTCCATGACGGCCTCGACTACTCGCGAACCGTAGGAGCGGTCCACCGAAAGCTGAACATTAGGGAACTTCTTCACGTACTCGGCGAACACGCCTGGCAGCACGTAGATACAGGTGGCTTCATTGGCGGCAATCACCAGCTCGCCTCTGGGCACGCGCTCCAGCTCGTTGATGGAGTCCTGGGCGCGGCGCCGCAGATCCAGGATCTGTTCGGCATACTCGGCGAAGATTTTGCCGGCGGTGGTGAGAGAGATTTTGGTCCCTAGGCGTTCAAACAGCGCGGCGCCAAGTTCCTGTTCGAGTTGCCTGACCTGGGCGCTGACGGCCGGCTGTGTACGATAACACGTCTGCGCCGCCTTGGAAAAGCTTTTAAGGCGGACAATTTCCAAAAACGTGTGGAGCTGATCGAGATCCATGGGTACACGCCAACCTGTCGACCCGACCGGGACAATGTGGTCTTATTGTAGCAAGCTGCGGATGCGTGTACAGTTGGCGCAGAGGTGGGCGGCGCGCCAAGAGGCCTTCGCTCGGCGTTTACTTACTTGGCAGCCGACGTACCGGGTTTAACGGTGACCTTAGCCTGCATCGTGGTCCAGCAGCATTGGAAGCCACGGCCGCCATCGCCGGAGATGTCGTTGCCGACAACTTCGAGGATATAGTCGCCCGGTTCGCTGAACGTGGCGGTGGTGGTCGCGTTGCCCGCGAAAACGGCCGGCGCGGGAACTTTGAAATCGCCCTTTTGGACCGGCGGCTTATTTTTTTCGAACTTCACGTCGCCGGGCCCGCGGAACTTGAGCCAGGTTACGGTGAACGGCGTGCTGGGACCGCGTCCGCGCCCACCGCCTCCGCCGAACTGAGCTCCGGGCGGAATGATGTTGTCATCGCCGCCCCACACACTCAACGTTAGAGGCTCGCCAACCGTTGCAGTATAGGTCTGGCTGATTTTGATGGGAGGCCCTTGCACGAAGGGTCCAGTTTCGGCCCAACCGAGAAATGGCGGAGTATTGTTGGTCGCATCCTTGAAAGGCGCGACATTGTAGACCGGGTCCAAATGGAACGGGACCGTGGCCGGTTTCCCGTTGGCGACGATGGTCCAGGTAATCCTCTTGGTGGCGCCGAAATCCTTGGGGACGTTGATCACGAACACTCCCCACTGGCGGCCGGGCAGGAAGTGAGTCGGCTGGCCCATATCGGGGCCGCCTGGATCCAAGTGATTGTTCGGTCCTACCGGAATGTCGATGGATTCTTTGGTATTGCGGTTGTAGTAGCCAACCAGAATATTGAAAGTGCCATCCGGCATTTCATACCAGCCTTCGTAAGCCGGCGTGACGTTGTTTCCGGCGGTGTGGATGGGGTCTAGCGGCAACTGAGCCCAGACTAACGTGGCGCTCGCTAGCGCGATGATGACGCTGGAACCCCCAAAGATCCAGCGCTTTGGTTGCTTCTTCAAGACAGGTCTCCTAGCTGAAAGGGTAATGCGTGTCCGCAAAAGAGTGTACGTCCGGCGCGTACACTCCGTCAACTGTCCAAATGAGCCAATGCCGGAGGCTCTTTAATTATTATTACTCGCCGGAGCGGATGCAAGGGCCGCCCTGTTGGAGCCGTGCGCAGCCTTGTGCTTTGCCGCCCACGCATCGTAGTCTGCCTGGCTGATATAGGTGACATTCACCCAGGCGTGCGCCATCTCGTCTACAGTGCGGTCGCCCCAACCGACCCATTGGTTTGGATCGGGATTGGTGGATTTAGCCGTGGTGTTGTCGTGCCAAGCCACCACATGGATAATCGTGCCTTTCGGCAGCACCGGGGCCGCGTCATCGGCGTAGATGTAGTTGTTCATCCAATTGAAGTTGAAATTGTTGACGTAGCTCAAGGTCTGGACGGTGCCGTCGGGAAGAATCGCTTCTAAGAGCATCGCTTTGCCGCGAAGATGCATGTGCGGCTGGAAGTTTTCGAGAATCGCAGGCTGCTTGAGCACGTGGAAATTTTGCGTCTCAGCCACGGTGTTGGGCGGAATATCCAGAGGCACAGCGCTGGAACGTGCGGCGTTGAACATGGTGAGATAGGTCCGGTACTTGGGAGCCTGATCTTTGGGATATAGCCAGACCGCCAGCTCCACGTGATCTTTGAGAGCCTCGCCGACCGCGTGGGTATGAATGTCCCACCAGATCTTGGCGCCGGGCAGGATGAGCTTCCCGGTATTCGGACGGTACAAGTCATAGGTCTTGCCGACGGCCCATTCCATCAGGATTCCACCGCCCGCGGCGGCTGCAGCGCCGCTATCGTCGCCTGCCAAGGGATTGTCTTTTTCATCCTGCAGCAAATGAGCGATAGCATGGTGCGTGATCTTTCGTCCCGCCACTGTGCTGGGGCGCATTTCGACTGCCTTCACCCAACGCGGCTCGGTAAACTGTGGCAAATCGCTGAGCGGCTTCCACCACTGATCCTGTCCCACGGCAGGCATCCAGTATTCACCGGACTTCACAATGAAATCGGGTGGCCGGCCAAGTTTATCTTGCAACAGCCAAGCATCATTGCTGGGCCACGTCACGGGTGCCGGCATGTCCTTGGGATCGCCTTGCGGGGCGCCCGAATCCACCCATTTCACGATGGTGGCAATCTGCTCATTGCTGAGCGAGCGGTCGTTCTGAAACTTTTGAATTCCTACCGTCGGATCCAGGTGCCACGGCGGCATCTGGCGCGTGGCTACACGCTCCTTGATGGAGCGCGCCCAGGGACGCGATTCCTGGTAGGTCACAAGCGACATGGGCGCCATGGAATCCTTGCGATGGCACTCTTGGCATTTGGCCTGAAAAATTGGTGCGATATCTTTGGTAAAGGTGATGGTCCGGGGCGTGTCTGTGCTGACCTTGCCGTTCGGTGCACCCGCCATCAAGGAGCCGGAGAACAAAAAGCACGTGGCAACCGCCAACGCGCTCAAGCCTAGAATCCGCGACGTTCCTTGAAAGAACCGCGCATACTGCATCGCCTAGCCTCCTCAGAAGTCTAAGAATTTGGCCGTTTAGGAAAACTGCGCCTCTAGTGTGGCGTTAGGAAATGCGACTCGGTTACAGTTTCTCGCGGTTACAGCGCCATGCGAGAACGCAAAATGCTGAAAGATAATTACTTACCGAGGTCGACGTCGAACCGCACTTCAAGATAGGTTACTGAGCCTTCGACCTCTTTGTACCAATGCGGCGTTCCCGCGGGGATCACGACTACATCGCCTTTTGTGACATGGCGACTCTCGCCGCCCTCGATGGTGGCGTTTCCAACGCCCTTGGCGGCGCCGCCCGCTGGCCGGACAATCGTTCCACCAGTCACCATGGTCGCAGCGCCATCGATGATGTAGTGCACCTCCGATCCCTTGGCCGGACCAGTGGCATGAGCGAGAGCAAAGCCGGGCCGGTCCCGGCGCACGATGTTGACGCGGTAATGGCCTTCGTTCGAGATGGGCGCGGTAGCCTGAGCGGGATGTTCCTGAGCGCTCTTCATCAGAGTCGCCATCAGCTCAGCGGCGCTTTTGTAGGTTGCGGGAGCGGAAGGCTGGTCGGCTGCGAAGAGGCATCCGGCAACAATCCCCAGGGCGATGGGAAGCAGGCAAGGCTTGAACATGGCGGTCTCCTTTATGCGTGTGAAGTACGTCGTCCTTAAAGCTTCTCACAACTGCCGCGAAGATCGTGCCTGCGGCGGAAGTCTATAATTAGAATTGTAAGGTCGGGTAGAAACTCAGAGGCGCGATCGCTTATGACAGAGGTTCGCTGCCATACCGACAAATCCACTGCCAACGTTGGGCTCCTGCACATCTTGCGTTCTGTCGGTTCGAATTGCGCGCGACGAGCACGCTACCTGAAGTCCCGTAGCAGCTATGACAGAGCGGGATCACCATTTTGTGACAGCCGTCGAGATGCTCGCCTCATCGGATCCGATGGTGGGGCGGTTGTCACGGAGCGATGGGCTGCTCGGTCCTAGCGAATAACCGGCAATTGAGAATTGCCGCCGTTAAACACGAAAGGACAATCATGAAAATCGTAGTAGTTGGTGGCACTGGACTCATTGGATCTAAACTCGTCAGAAAGCTTCGTGCGCGTGGGCAGGAAGTTATAGCCGCGGCGCCCAATACTGGCGTCAACAGCATTACCGGCGAGGGACTTGCAGATGCGTTGAAGGGCGCCTCGGTGGTGGTAGATGTCACGAACTCCCCTTCCTGGGAGGATGCGGCAGTGCTGAAGTTCTTCGAGACATCAACCCGTAACCTGCTTGACCATGAAGCCTCCGCGCACGTGGGTCATCACGTTGCGTTGTCGGTGGTAGGAACGGACCGTCTGCTTGCCAGCGGCTTCTTTCGCGCCAAACTCGCCCAGGAGAACCTGATTAAAGCCTCCTCGATTCCGTACTCAATCGTCCGTGCGACGCAGTTTTTTGAATTCGTAAACAAACTCGCCGATCTTTCCACGGAGGGAAAGAAGGTGCGCCTGCCTCCAGTGCTCTTCCAGCCCATGGCAGCCGACGATGTCGCCAGCGCGCTAGCCACAATCGCAATGGGCTCCCCTGTGAATGGCACCGTGGAAATAGGTGGTCCCGAAAAGTTTCGTCTGGATGAAGTGGTCCGGCGGGACCTGGCCGCGCGCAAGGATCCACGCCAGGTAATCGGTGACCCGCACGCGCGCTATTACGGTATCGAGGTGAGCGAGAGGACACTGGTTCCCAACGATGACGCGCGGCTCGGCGAGACACGCTTCGAAGACTGGCTCAGCCACGCCATTAAACAAATCCCAAAAACGGATCTGCAGCCGGCGTAAGTGCGGCGGGCGAGGCAGGTTGAACACTTGCCTCGCGCCGGGCCACGCCAACTCTGACCCTGAATCGCGTCATTCGAGTCAATGACGCTTGAGCAGCTGCGCATTGAATTCGCTCACTCCGAGGTCCGGGTGGACGCGCTCCTGGAGAAACATGACAGCAAGCGATTGAACTTGCCGCCCGCTCCCGGCCGTTGGAGCGCCTTGCAGCGTATTTGAACACGGGAGCACTGGCCATCTTGTCGGTGGAGGCCACTCCAGCCTTCGGATTGGGAACATCCGCACGCGCGAGCCTATGCGGTAGGATGGGAGTTCCGCCGGACTTCATATCCGGACGCAGCTTGGAGCACAGCATGAACACGACCCTGTCCTCCGGTTCTCTCTCGCCTTTTACCCGACGTCGATTCCTCGGGCACCTGGGTCTGGTGGGCGGTTCATCACTGGTGATGAGCGCGCTCTCCTCGTGGGATTTGATGGCAGCGGACGCCGGCAAACGACCGTCGCTTTCCGGCCGCCCGCGCAACGCCAAGGTAATCGTGCTCGGCGCGGGCGTCTCGGGCCTGACGCTCGGATATGAGCTCTCCCGGCTGGGCTACGATTTCCACATCCTCGAGGCGCGAGACCGCGTCGGCGGACTCTGCTGGACGGTCCGAGGCGGCACGACGCACACCGAAATTGGCGGCGAGACCCAGCAGTGCAAGTGGGACGAAGGGCAGTGGGTCAATGCCGGCCCGTGGCGCATTCCGTATACGCACACCGGCGTGCTGGGCTACTGCAAGGAATTGGGCGTCGCCATGGAGATGTTCGTCAACGAAGCGGACGGCTCGTACTTCTATTACGAGGGCGCCTCCGCAGGCTCGCTCGCAAAGCAGCGTGTGCGCCTGCGCGAGGTCAAGGCGGACATCGTGGGCCAGGTCAACGAGCTGCTGGTGAAGGCCATCGACCAGCACGCTCTGGATCTCCCGATGACCGCCGAGGACCAGCAGCGGCTGGTGCGCTTCCTCATGGTGCAGGGCTACCTTGATCCGAAAGACCGGCGCTACAAGGCTTTTGAAGATCGCGGCCCGGGCGATCCCTACCAGCTGAGCGCGCTGCTGGAGGCGGGATTCGGCAGGCGGGTCAGATCCATTCCTCCACGCGAAGGCACCGGGGCGGCGCCCATGTTCCATCCGATCGGCGGCATGGACCAGATCCCGAAAGCCCTCGCGCGCGCGATTGGGCCGGACCGCATCACGATGAATGCCGAGGTGCAAACGGTGCGGCAGGACGAGCGCGCTGCCACGGTTGTCTACCGCGACACGAAAACGGGACACACGCAGACGCTCACCGCCGACTACGTGGTGATGTGCCTGCCCATGCCGATCCTCTCCAACCTAGACTGCCAGCTTTCTCCGGACATGCTGGCGGCGGTGCGCGCGACCCGTCACAGCGACAGCGCCAAGATGGGGCTGGCGATGAAGCGCCGCTTTTGGGAGGAGGACGACCAGATCTTTGGCGGGCACCTCTACTCCGATCTGCCCATTGGCGAGTTCTCATATCCGTCTACCGGGTACTTTTCCCGGAAGGGCGTGCTGCTGGGCCTGTACGCGAACGGTCCGGTGGGCGACCTGATCGACAAGCCTGTCGCCGAGCGCATCGAGCACGTGCTGATGCATTCGAGCAAGGTTCATCCTCAGATGCGCCAGGAGTTCGAGAGCGCCTATGCGGTCTGGTGGAAGAAGGTCGAATACAGCCGGGGCGGCTACGCGAGCGGTCGCTCGGAGGAGCGGCGCGCGCAGTTGTCGAAGTTCGACAACCGGCTGCTGATTGGGTCCGCGGCCACCACGCCGTATTCTCAACCCGACTGGCAGGAGGGCGCGGTTGCCGCCGGCTGGCAGGCGCTCACCTCATTGCATGAGCGCGCGATGCACGGGTGATGAGCTTCGCGCTGGAACGGCGCTGGCTTACCCGGTTCGAAAGCTTTTCTTTCTGCCTTAGTCTAATGCGCGTGTCTTGGGCTTCGTATCGGTGGCAAGATTTCCCGTGGACTCGATGGTGAAATGCCCCCACTGCGCGCGCGCAGCGCCAGGTAAAGCATGAATGTTGCGCACAACCCGAAGTACGAGCTCATCCAAATCCAGAAGGACTGCGGTGGCCCCAGCCAGAGCCAGCCAAATGCAACGGCAATGAAAGCGAATGCGAAGGCAATGGAGGCCGCTGCCAAAACACTGCAGAACCATTTGTCCGGAGCACTCCGCAGCGTTTGCGCGGCTCGCAACGCAAATGCGCCGACACTAACGGCCATCAGCACGAAGAGCAGAGAGATCGGGCGAAAGCTTAAGGGGCCTCTGACCAGCGCAGGAATAGTGCCGATGAGCCCGTACGAGCCGAGCGCGAGGCCGTGCAACGACAGCAGCCAGGAGCTACCCCTACCGGAATTCCACAGACCAGCGATGATCGCGCAGGCTCCCGCCACAAGCGCGAGCATGCTCATATCCCAAACCGTGTTCGGCAGCGCCAGTCTGCGAAGAGTCGGCGATCCATCCGGGTTCAGCATCATAAGGTTCATGGCCGCGCACATCGCATCAAGGATGCCGCATAGAGCCAGGAGCCACCAGATCTTACTCAGCGCTCGTAACAAGATGCACCTCCTAGGTCTCTTCCAGCGTGAAGACTGTGGTCTAGCGTTTGTTCTGCTTAGCTCGCTGATCTCGCTCTTGCCAGAGCTGCTCCACTTTCGGAAGCTGATCGGCGGTGAGAATGGCGCGAACTTTGGCGCGTTGCTGCTCGCCGATCTCTTTGACGATTTGATTGTGCTTGTCGCGAGCCTCGTGAAAGCGAGCCCGGGTCTGATCCAGGATAGCGTTCACCTGCTGCAACTGGTCGTCATTCAGATTGGCGCGCGTCTGCATTTCTTGAATGTATTGCCGCCGCGCGTCCTCCGGGGTGAGCGGAGAATTGCTGCTCGCCGTGGGCGGCTTATAGGTCCGATATCCAAGGGCCCCCACCACCGCCCCGCTCACAAAGACCAGGAACAGGTAGAGGGCGATAGGGAGGTTCCAACGCTTCATTTCGTGTCAGCCTCGTCTAGAATCCCGTGCGAGGCCAGGTTCTCGGTGGGATAGGCCTGCGCCAGCACATCGACATAGCTGCTGCTCACTTCCGTGCCGTTGGGTAGCGCCAGCGTCATGGTGGCGAACAGGATGCAGATGGCCGCGGCCGCCGCCACAAAGTACTGGCTAAGCCGCTTGATCCGGAACAGAGTATTCTGGCGTCCTTCAATTTTGCGCCACAATTGCGGCATGAAGTTCGCGCTAGCCTCGCGATCCGGCACTGCTGCTTTGTATTCGGCGAACAATGCATCTAGTTCGTCATTGCGCAGTTCGTTATTTGGATGCTCCATATACCTGGTGCCCCCTGCACATCGCCATCCATTCTAGCTCTTCCGCTCGGCCGGTTTGGCGCTCCGGCCTTTCTGAGTCGCCCCAAAGGCGTTGAGAACCCGCTGGCGTGCCCGAAAAAGCCTGACCTTCAGCGCATTCTCGTTCACTCCGTAAATCTTTTCCAGCTCTTTCAACGAGAGCCCTTCCACTTCTTTCAACGTCAACAAAATTCTATCCTGCTCGGAAACCGAACCGAGCAGCGCATCCACCAGATCCTTCACCTGCTTCAGCCGGTTTTCTTCACTCGAAACTCTGCCACCGGCCGCGGCATCGGCCATCATGACCTGCTGCTCGCTCAGATCCGACATCCGCGCTTCGTTTCTGCGCCGTTGCTTGCGCAGATAATCGTAGGATGCGTTTACCGTCAGCCGGTACAGCCACGGCTCGAAAACTTCCGGCGTCCGCAGCTGATCCAGCGAATAATACAACCTCAGGAAAACCTCCTGGGCCACATCCTCGACATCCTCCGGCCGCCCGATTAGCCGGGCGATGGTTCCTAAAATCCGCTTCCGGTACGCAACAACGACCTGGTTGAACGCGGCCCCATCGCCGGCTTGCGCCTTCTGAATCAGCTCAAATTCAACCAGCATGCGGCTCTCAGCCAGGTCAGCCGCCTGCCCTAAGCAATACAGGCGTACCGCCAAACTGTTAGGTTACAAGGGCTTGGGGAAGGAAGTAAAGACGCGAAAGGGCTAGCGAGGCAAGTTTGGTGGAGTATCCACCTGCCGGAGGTGGTATCCGCGGCCGGTTTCGCGCATAGGTCTTTTTCAATCAGCATGTTAAATGTCGCGCACGGCGCAATTCTGAACCCAGACGGCGCATTCGAACATTCCTCCCAGACGAGCGGGGGATGCCGTAGCCTCGGAAGGTTTCAACAGGTAGACTGGATTTTGGGAGCGCCAACGGCGACGATTCTAAGGTAGATTGGGCGTCGAGTCCGTTGGGAAGATGCCTGGGCGAGTTTCCTCTTTCCTACGCTACCCAAGTTCTTGTTGCCGATCTCTCGCCGGTGGTCCTCGGTTGAACAGCGGCACAGCTACCGAGCGGCGGGCATTCACTGGGAATTCGCTGGTATCGTCTTTGAGTTCAATTCAAGCCTAGACATACTGTTTCTGCGGCCAGCGCAGTTGATCCAGGAAAACGGTTCGGTTCGTGACCCCGAATGATGGCGTTGGCAACAGGTTTGCATGATCCGCGCGCGAAAACAAAAACGAACGAACCGTCGATCGCGTCCCAAATCGATGTTCCGGTATGTGCCTGTCGTATGATGAAAAGGTGGCTGGATTAGTTCCGAAGACACCTGCTGGGGGTGGTGCGCCACTGCCGAGCGATGACCCTCTTTGGCGGCATGCCTTGCGGGTGTTTGAAAACCAAGATCGTGCTGCACGTTGGTTTCGTGCCAAACACGTGGAACTAGGCGTGGCGCCCGTCGAGGCTCTGGCGACGCGGGACGGGAGGCAACAAGTGGATGCCATCCTGACCAGCATTGAGCACGGCCTTCCAGCTTGAAAGCTGCCAGAATCTGCAAGCTAGCTTTTTCAGAGCTGAGCGGGAAGGCGCCCGGATTTATGGTGCACGCTGGAACAGCCCTGGTGTTCCCGCTGTCTACCTGGCAACCTCGCAGTCGTTGGCGCTACTGGAAGTGCTAGTGCACGTCGGAGATGTGGATGAGTTTCTACATATCGAATTCGTTTGCGTGACGGTAAACGTTCCGGACCAGATCATCCGCTTGGAAAGTCCGTGGTGGTCGTCCTCTTCTCGATCAACCTGGGCCAGCAAGCCTCTAACGGAAACGCGCCTAGTCGGGGACGCCTGGCTGAACCAATATTCAAACCTGGTGCTAGCAGTTCCCTCCGTCATCGTGCCGGATGAGAATAATCTTCTGTTGCATCCGAGCTTGGCGGAATCGCGTACTGTAGCCCTCGAAAAGGTTAGCGCGTTCTCACTTGATCCGCGGCTGCTACGGCGCCTGTGACTTTGAAGAAGATTCGATACTCACGTGCTAAAATCGGTTTGCTAGTTCCCCCCGATGGATTTCCTTGAGGGTCTCAATCCGCAACAACAGGCCGCCGTCGCGCATGTCGAAGGGCCGCTGCTGCTCCTGGCCGGCGCGGGCAGCGGGAAAACCCGGGTTATCACCCATCGCATTGCGCACCTGACGGAGGCGCAGCATGTGCCCGGCCCATGCATCCTGGCGGTGACGTTCACTAACAAAGCAGCGGACGAGATGCGGCAGCGGGTGCACGAGTTGCTAGGCGGTATCAGCTCGCGCGAGGGTCCGCTGGTGTCAACCTTCCATTCGTTCTGCGTGCGGCTGCTGCGGCGCGATGGCGCGCGGCTGGCCGATATCCGCGCCGGGTTTACGCCCAAGTTCACCATCTACGACGAAGATGACCAACTGGCGGTGATCAAGTCCATATTCAAATCGCTGGGTTTGGACGAAAAGTTCATGCAGTACCGCGCGGTCTGCTCCTGGATCAGCCATAAGAAAAGCAGCAAGTCGACGCCGGAAGAAATTTACGCCGCATCCACGGACCAGAAGACGTCGCAACTGGCCTCGATTTATGAGCGCTACGAGGCGCGCTTGCGGCAGGCCAATGCGCTGGATTTCGACGATCTGTTGCTCGAAGCTGTACGGCTGCTGGCGCACGATGTAGATCTGCGCCGCCAATACAACCGGCGCTTCGAATTCGTCATGATCGACGAATATCAAGACACCAATCGCAGCCAGTATGAGCTGATGCGCTTGCTCAGCGAAGCGCGCAAGAACGTGGCGGTCGTAGGCGATGAAGACCAATCGATTTATAGCTGGCGCGGCGCGGACATCCGCAACATTCTGGATTTTGAGCGCGACTTTCCCAACGCGACGGTGATCCGGCTGGAGCAGAATTACCGCTCGACCAAGAATATTCTGGATGCCGCCAGCGCGGTGGTGGCTCACAATACCGAGCGCAAGGGCAAATGGCTTTGGACCGAGGCTGGGGCGGGCGCGCGCCTGGGACGTTTTGAAGCCTTTGACGGCGAGCAGGAGGCCCTGTTCATTGCCGACAAGATCGAGAACCTGCTGGCGGCGAATCCGGACGAACGCGTGGCGGTGCTGTATCGGACCAACTTCCAATCCCGCCAGATCGAAGAAGCGCTGCGGCGCTACGGACGCTCTTACGTGGTTCTGGGCGGCTTCAGTTTTTACCAACGCGCGGAAATCAAGGACACGCTGGCTTATCTGAAAATTCTTGCCAGCCCGCACGACTCCGTCAGCCTGCTGCGGATCATCAACACGCCCGCGCGCGGGATCGGCAAGGGCAGCATCGAGCAGATCGAACAGTACGCGCTCGATCACGACCTGAGCGTATGGTCGGCGATCGGGCGGATGCTGGAGGAGAATGCGTTTCCCACGCGCGCGCAGGCGTCATTGCAGGCGTTCCGCGCGATGATTCAAGACCTGGCCGCGATGGTCGACTCCGCGCCGGTCACCGACATTCTGGAGGCCATCCTGGAGCGAACCGGCTACATGGCTATGCTCGAAGCCGGCAAAGATCCCGATTCGGAATCGCGCGTGGCCAACCTTGCGGAACTGGTAAACGCCGCCTCCGAAGCAGGCGAGCGCGGCGAGAGTGTGGCTGAATTTCTGGATCATGCCGCGCTGGTTTCCGACACCGACAATCTGGACCAGCAAGCTACCATATCGCTGCTGACGCTGCACAATGCCAAGGGGCTGGAATTTCCCAACGTGTTCCTGGCCGGGATGGAGGAAGGGCTTTTTCCGCACTCGCGCGCCCTGGATTCAAAAGCCGCCATGGAAGAAGAGCGCCGGTTGTGTTATGTCGGCATGACGCGCGCGCAAAAGCGGCTGTTCCTTACTTCCGCGCGGTACCGCCGGCGCTGGGGCGGAGGCCAGACCGAGGCATCCATCCCGTCGCGATTCTTGAGCGAGGTGCCGCCCGGCTTGATTGAAGATTTGAACCCACGCCAGCGCGCGCCGCGAGTGGATTTGTTCGCCGAACAAAATGAGGTCCGCGAAACGGCCAAGCGGAATCTTTATACTGGCAAGACGTACAACTCGGTGGAAAACATCCAGCAGTTTTTTGCCGAGCGCGGCAAGCCGGCGGCCGAGCCAATGAAGACCGCCGCACCGGCCCCAGCTGTTCGCCCTCCACAGCCCACGCCGCGCGCCACCGTGCCACCGCCGCGTAAGAAAGGGTTGCGTGCCGGCGCCACGGTCCGGCATCCCAAGTATGGCCTGGGGACCATACTGCGCCGCGAAGGCGAGGGCGACGATGCTAAGCTCACTGTAAGCTTCCAAGGTTACGGACTCAAGAAGCTGATCGAAAAATACGCGGGAATCCAAGAGGAATAGACACGACGCCGAATGAATACTAAAAACATAGCCGACAAGGCAGAACGCAAAAAAGTAAAACGCGCCTCGCGCAAGAAGGCGGCTCCTAAGCCCAAGCGTGCCTCGGGTGTAGCGCGAGGTTCCATGAAGAAGAAGGTCAGGAAGATGGCCAAAGGGCAGTCGAAGCGCTAAGCTGGTCCGAGCGCTTCATGTCCGCTCTCCTACGCACTAAAAGCATCGACGCACTGATTGCTTCTTCCGAGGAGCCGGAGCACCGTCTCAAGAAGACGCTGGGCGTCGGCAGCCTGATTGCGTTGGGAATCGGCGCGGTGATCGGGTCGGGCATTTTTACCGTCACCGGTACCGCCGCGGCCGGGGAACATTTCCTCAGCAAATCGATCCTGAAAGCGCCGGTGCTCGATCTGTTGTTGAACGGCGGCAACGCCGCAGCACTCAACGGCCGCGTAGGCGCCGGCCCGGCGATTTCGGTGTCGTTCGTCTTAGTGGCGATAGCCTGTGGATTCGCTGCCATTTGCTACGCCGAGCTGGCCTCCATGATTCCGATCGCAGGCAGCGCCTACACCTACTCGTACGCGACTCTGGGCGAAATCTTCGCCTGGATCATCGGGTGGGACTTGATCCTCGAATATGCTTTTTCCAACATGAGCGTGGCGGTCGGGTTCTCCGCTTATCTCAACGACATCCTGGACAACTTGTTCGGCTTCCATCTGCCCAAACAGTTGTCGCAACCAATCTTCGAAGAGGGGCAGCGAACGGGGGCGTGGTTCAATCTGACGGCGTTCATCGTGCTGCTGATTTTAAGCTACGTGCTGGTGCGA